>VKHO01000027.1 GCA_011125455.1 Chlamydiales bacterium STE3
TTGTGGAAAAATAAATTTAGAGAAATGAAGCCTTTTTTTTAAGTCGAATCTTTTGAACTTAGTTATTTGCAACTCACATTAAATATAGGGAGCCTTCTAAAGGGGAACTTTTACTAATCGCCTGAAGCGGAGTTCTTTTGTTGGATTTCTATTTAAAAAATAGCCTCCTGACATAAACGCTTCCCCTTATCTTGCCCCTCCTCCCTTTAGATATTCCTACTTGCAAAATAACCAATTCAACATTATAGTTTATATTCTTAGATCTAGATTTTATTTCTAAAAGAAAAAATCAACTTTTCTAAGGCATTAACAAAATTGAGGTTTAAATATGTCTGAGACCAAACACGAGTTTGGCAAATGGCGGTCTTTTTTTTGGCCTGTCCATGGTTACGAGTTAAAAAAACTCCTGCCAATGTTTCTGATGTTTTTCTGTATTTCTTTTAACTATACGATCTTAAGGGACACTAAAGATACACTCGTTGTGACTGCATCGGGCGCAGAAACGATACCGTTTTTAAAAGTGTGGGGTGTAGTTCCTGCCGCTGTTATCTTTATGCTTATCTACGCTAAAATGAGTAATATCTTGAGCAAAGAGAACCTCTTCTATGCTACTATCGTACCATTTCTAGTGTTTTTCGCATTTTTCGCCTACATCCTTTATCCAAACCGTGATGCCCTTCACCCTCACGCAACAGCCGACTACCTACAAAGCATTCTACCTGTAGGGTTAAATGGCTTGATCGCATGCTTCCGAAACTGGACCTACTCTTTGTTCTATATTCTTTCCGAACTTTGGGGCAGCGTTGTGCTCTCTTTATTGTTTTGGGGATTTGCAAATGACATTACACGCGTTACAGAAGCTAAACGCTTTTATAGCCTTTTCGGCCTAGGCGCTAACCTAGCTCTTCTATTTTCTGGGCCAGCTATTGTGTATGTTTCTAACATTCGCAGTACCCTCCCTGCAGGTGTAGATGCTTGGCAGGTTTCTTTGAACTACTTAATGACAATGGTCGTCATCGCTGGTTTAGTTATTATCGGTGTTTACTGGTGGATTAACCGCAACGTTTTAACTGATCCTCGTTTCTATGACCCTACTGAAGAAAAGAAAGTTAAGAAATCCAAAACAAAGATGTCTATCTTAGAAAGCTTTGCTTTCTTGGCAAAATCAAAATACATTCTTTGCCTAGCCATCTTGGTTATCGCTTATGGGATATCCATCAACCTTGTTGAAGTTACTTGGAAAAGCCAGCTTAAACTTCAGTATCCTAACGCTAATGACTATAGCACATTTATGGGTTACTTCTCCTTCTGCACAGGCCTCGTGACAATTTTCATGATGTTGTTTGTCGGTGGAAACCTTATCCGTAAAAAAGGCTGGGGATTTGCAGCGTTGGTGACTCCAATCGTTCTGCTAGTAACAGGTGCGGGCTTCTTCGGCTTTGTCATCTTTAGAGACAACTTAGCTGGCTTTATCAGCATGGTTGGGACAACACCACTTTTCTTAGCTGTCATGTTCGGCGCAGCTCAAAATATTATGAGTAAATCTGCGAAATACTCTTTATTTGACCCAACCAAGGAAATGGCCTACATTCCTTTGGATCAAGAGTCAAAAGTGAAAGGGAAAGCAGCTATTGACGTTGTGGGAGCTCGTTTAGGGAAATCAGGCGGTTCATTTGTTCAACAAGCTCTGCTTGTCGGCTTTGGCTCAATCGCAGCAATCACTCCCTATGTAGCAGCAATCTTGCTAGTCATCATTGTTGCATGGGTATACGCTGCAAAAGCGCTTAACAAGCAGTTTGTTGAGCTTACTAGCGAAAAACCGCAGTCCTTTCCTCCAGCTGAACAACAAACAATAAAAGCTTCTCATTAAGCTTAAAAGCCCCCTTAAACGGGGGCTTTTTTCTTCCTTCATTCTCTTGAAAACAACACAAATCTAAAAAAATAATAGCAATAAACTTTACCAAAAGAATTATTCAAACATCCTCCTACTAGCGAATTAGCCCCGCAAGTTCTATTATAGACAGAATCTTACCCCTTTTGGTATTATGCATTCACATCACTTAGGTTTTGAATATTTGTTGGTAATCAAAAAGTGATAACCCCTACTTAAAATGGGGACATTTTGTTTCATTAGCGGCAAATACTCACAACCTAGGTCAAAAATCATTGAATAACAAGGAAACTCACCTGCTATGGAAAAGCAAAAACGCTGGCAGTTTTATTTAATATTAGCAGTCATTTTTTTGACTCTATACAACATCCTCCCAACCGTGTTTTATTACACACAGCCTTTAAAGGCTCCTATTGACGAGAAACGCGCCACTGAGGTTGCGATCGAAATCATAAAACGCGTTAACGGTCTAGAACAACAATCAGTAGATTGGCTCTATTCATTCGCAAAACTTCTCAATCTCAAACCTGAAAAAATTGAACTGCAAAAAGACAATGCCGGCTTGGTTGCAGTGACTTTCAAAACAAAAGATGAAGCGGCAAAATTTAAACGTTTTTTACCAAGAGCGGGCCTTTTAATTCCTTTTGCTCCAGCTCAGTTAGAACTTTATCCGGAAAATAGCCAATCCAATACCGTACTCGTCTCTAGGCAAATTCCTATTCACCTCAATGAAAATGAGCTAAAAGATCTCTTCCATTATATTCCTAAGTACGAGAATGGAAAAACTTCTAAGGAATACAAAGAGCTCGTTTACGACCGAACAAAAGAGCTTGCAAGAGGCTTCGGAAGCATTAACCCTTTGGCTCAGCGTATCAACAACTTGATTTCAAAAGAAGCTGCTTCTAACGATGATGATACAGCAATTATCCTAGCAAAAGAAATTGTGGACATAGAAAAAACGTTTTCCAAATCCCCAGCTATTCTTAAGCGTTTTTATGCAGGCATTGGACAAGTTAATTCAAGCAAGGGGGGCGAATTTTCCACTCAAAAATTTATTTCTCGCTTAGAAGCTTCCAATGAACGCTTGAACGCTGCAAAAGAAAAACTGGTGAGCGAGCAAAAGAAACTTGCGGAACAAAATGTGCTCTTCGATCCCTCCCAAGAGCAAGTTCTAGCAAGCCTTGAAAGTAATTCGAAAGCCATTGCTTCCGCCATCAATCTTTTGAAAAAGCAGGAAGCAAGTCTTAAACCTACTCAACCGTTGGAAAATTCAGATTTAGAACCGCTAATCTTAAGTAGTGAAGCAGGCAAACAAGCAGATGACACACAGCAAGTGGTTAACCTAAAAGGAAGTAATCCACTTGTAGAAGCGCTTGTTATTGATTGGACCAATGATGTTATTCTCCTTAAGCTCTTTGATGATGTAGAAGCATTAAGGCAAGCAGATATCACATCTGAATCTACTTCTTATACAAAGGAAAAGGTCAACCAGTACATTATTAACGAGATCGCAAGAGCAGCGCGTTTAGCAGATGAACAGATTGAGCCCTTTGATGGTACGTTTGCGGTTAACCTTAGTCAGTTGCCCAATAGCCAAAGCTTTCTTGCTCTTGACCTAGGTTTTGTAGCTGCAAAGCAAAGCGAGGTTATTAAACAACAAGTCTCTCAAAGCTTTCACCCAAGCTACCCCGACCTAGCACTGGAATCCTACCCAATTCGCTTATATAAGGATTGGGAAAAAGAAAGCCCTCAGGATAAAAGATTAGGCTTTGTTATCTACGCACCTTCTATGTACAAAGAGGCTCCAGCCATAGGCTTTAGAAAAAGCTCGATCTATGTTGTGGCAAAAGGCCTCGAATCGATTGTTGAAAAAGCCAGGGCCAATCCCCAAAGTGCTGAAAGCAAAGCTCTACAACAGGACTTGGAACAGCTCAAAGCTCTTTTTCAAAACATGAATTTTATAGGTTATCCAGGAGCAAGCTATGAACTGGATTCCCAATTTGCCAATGATTATATTTTTGAGCTTGATGACTTTTATAATAACCTTCTAAAAGCCTCTCGAGAGGATTTTGAAGTTAAGGGGAGCGAAAAGCTGGCAATTCTACCTTTCACAGATGTTGAACAACGCATTATTACTCTCAATAAAATTGAAGATCGTGCCCAAGAAGATCTTTTAAGATGGTCAGAAGAGTATAATGCAGCTCAAATCGACATTGACCCTACAGCGAAGTATCAAATTCCAGCACCGACTAAAAGTCCTTTTCTAAGCAACTTGTTCATCAGTTTCAAAAAGTATTTTCGAGGAGATGATCGCAAAATCATTAAGTGGGGTCTTGATCTTTCCGGGGGTAAAACGGTTAGAATCGGACTGCGTGACCACAACAATCAACCAGTAACCAATCCGGACGATTTAAAACAATCCGTGAACGAACTCTATACTCGCATTAATAAGATGGGTGTTTCAGAGAGAACGATTCGAATCGAAAACAATAATATTGTCCTCGAGTTTCCCGGATCTCAAGCGCTTTCTGCTCAAGAGCTTGTAAAAGCATCAGCTATGTACTTCCATATAGTGAATGAAAAATTCAATGCAGGAAATAGCGCTTTAAAAGACTCCATTCAGCATTTTCTACAGGATGTTTGGAATGAAGCTGTTGTCACCAACCGCAAAGATAGTGAGAGCATCAATGAAATTGCTTGGCACCATCTTGGAGGAGAATCTCTAAGCGATGATACTCCAAGACCATTAAGCGAACATGCTCGCGTTCTTTATGAAAATGGACTTAGGCTTGCCAATCCGCATGAGAGAAATGCAAGTAATGCTTTTAACGATTCCTTATCAAAAATTGCCATGATGCGTGGGAATGACTTTACAGAGTGGGATGGGCAAACAAACCCTCTAATGATTGTTTTTAACAATTATGCTCTTGAAGGCTCTAGCCTCACTAACATCAATGTTGGGTATGATCCAACGGAAGGGAACAACCTCTCTTTCTCCATCAAAAAATCCTATGAGGGTTCTGGAAATCGCGGAACACAAAGCCCCCGTGATGATTTTTATACATGGACCTCTCAGTTTTCTGAAGATAAAATTGCAGGGACTCCAAAGGAAACTTATACACAAGGTAGGGGCTGGCGCATGGCTGTCATCTTGAATGACCAAATCATCAGCAAACCCACCTTAAGAGCAGCTCTCAAGGATAGCGCTACAATTAGTGGTCGATTCACTCAAAGAGAAGTCAGCCAATTAGCTGCCGATCTAAAGGCTGGTTCCTTAAGCTTCACTCCTCGCATTCTCTCAGAGCAGAACGTAAGTGCTGAGTTAGGCAGTGAAGAGAGAACCCAAGGAATTGTAGCCTCTCTTACTGGTTTAGCCTTAGTTGTTGCTGCAATGATCAGCTATTACCGTTTTGCTGGACTTGTCGCTTCCTGTGCAGTCTTATTCAATATCTTTATTATGTGGGGCGTTCTTCAAAATTTAGATGCTGCCCTTACCCTCCCCGCTATTGCCGGTATCGTATTGACTATTGGTATGGCAGTAGATGCCAACGTTCTTGTATTTGAACGTATTAGAGAGGAGTTCGCTATTTCTGGTCGTATTGCATCCGCAATTCAAGCAGGATACAAAAAGGCCTTTAGCGCGATTATTGATTCTAATATTACAACGATCATTGCAGCCTTAATTCTTATTCAATTTGATTCAGGGCCTATCAAAGGCTTCGCACTCACATTGATTGTAGGAATTATTTCTTCAATGTTCACTGCCCTCTTTATGACGCGATTTTTCTTTGCAGGATGGGTACAAAACCCGAAAAATAAATCTTTAAGCATGGCGCAATTTATCGGTAAAACACATATCGATTTCTTGAAATATGCAAAGGTCGCCGTTACAGGCTCGGTTATTGTAATGTTAATTGGAAGCTATCTTTTGTTCAATGAACGCCGTACCATTTTTGGTATGGATTTCACTGGAGGATACGCTTTAACCGTCGAAGTTGAAGGCCAACCAAAGGAAACTTCCTATCGGATAGATGCAATTAACACCCTGCTTGCACATGGGGCAAGTGCGAGAGATGTGCATGTTCGCGAACTCACGAAACCGAACCAACTTAAAATCCAGTTGGGAACAGGTATGGAAGAAAAGGGATATCCCTTCTATTTGATGCCACAAAGAATTGACGATGAAAAATATGCTTATCCCTATCAGCATAATCCACGCATTGTGTGGATCGTCAAAGCCTTAGAGGATGCAAACCTCACTCTTTCCGGTTCTCAGCTAAAATCGCTAGAAGAGAACTGGACAGTGGTAAGTGGTCAATTTTCTGATGCAATGCGTAACAATGCTATCATCGCATTATCACTAGCTTTGCTCAGTATTTTGATTTACATCACTTTCCGCTTCGAATTTAAATATGCCGTTGCGGCAGTTGCAGGACTTGCACATGACGTTATCATTACATTAGGGATTTTGGCGGCGTTCCATGCCTTTGGATTTGCTGTCCAAATAGATTTACAAGTCATTGGAGCACTAATGACAATTATCGGTTACTCTTTAAATGATACAATCATCGTATTCGATCGCATTAGAGAAGATATCCGCATTTTAAGAAAGATGTCTTTCTATGAAATTATTAACCATGCTCTTAATGTAACCTTAAGTCGTACAATTATGACTTCTGGCTCAACATTACTTGTGCTAGTTGCATTGGTGCTTTTTGGCGGGCAATCTATTTTTGCCTTTTCTCTTGTGATGATGATTGGGGTTTTGGTGGGAACTTTCTCATCGCTCTTCATAGCAACGCCAACGCTGCTTTATCTTCATAATAAAGAAGAAGCTGAAGATCATCATGAAGTGGCATCCAAAAGGGGCTAACTTTTCAAAAAGGCGGCATTCTGCCGCCTTTTTTCTTCCCACCTCGTCAGAATACCTATTCTTCTCTTGACTTTCTCAAATAAGCAGTTAAAATAAATTTAGTCCTAGATGAAAGCACGTTAAGGAGTCCTTAAGAAAGGAATTTTTTGTGAAATCATTTAATAGCACCCAAAGCCTTTAGGCATCTCAAATTCTATTAAAGATTTTTATCTAAATTCCAAGGGGTAAAGTAGGGCGCTATTTAATTGTCCGGCAAGAATTGATGTAGATACACAACGTTTTTGAGATCTAAAACATCTACTTATAGAAACTCAAGTGTTAGAATGCTGGAACACATTAAATGGTAGGTATAGAGGTTTTTGCATCTTCTATTGTTATATGACTATCGGCAAAACTTGTCATGAATGACAATAGAAGAGCGATAGTGTCAAATGCAACTATTTTGTGTCTGCGATAGCCAAAAGGTTTTTAGACCTATTTAATTGAATATCTGTTCAATAAAGCTATTTCAACAAAATGCACAAACAAAAAATAAAACCTCTATTTTTCTCCAAACTCTTGTCATCAGGATGATGAAATTCTAATAGAAAATTTTCATATTAGAACAAATATGCCATTAATTGATACATGAGAGCTTTTAACTGAAGTTCTTATTGCAAGAATTGATTGGCTAGCAAGTAACCCCCTTGGAGCAATCTTGATGTTTTCTTCCTTTACTACCGCTGAAGAACCCCTGTGGTTGTTCCCGAAAAAAGACCCTCAGTTTTTAGAAAAAATTATCAGAGAATTTAAAATTCATCCCGTTATTGCACAAATTCTCATTTCAAGGAATTTCAAAACTCTGGGGGAAATTCATGACTACCTATACGCAAAACTCCCCGACCTTCACGATCCTTTTCTGATGTCAGAAATGCCGCAAGCAGTTCAGAGGGTTACTCAAGCCATCCAAAATAAAGAACATATCCTCATTTATGGAGATAATGATGTGGATGGCATGACAGGAACGGCTTTATTGACAGAGTTTTTACAATTCTTAGGAGCTAAAGTTTTTTTTTATATTTCTAATCGCAGCATGAGAAGGCAAAGCATCGTGATTGAAGCCTTAGAATATGCCAAAAAAAATGAATGTAAGCTTCTAATCACTGTAGATTGCGGGATTACCGCCGCTGCAGAAATCACACAAGTCACAGAACAAGGTGTAGATGTTATCGTTACAGACCATCATGAACCAACAGGTACTATTCCACACTGCATTGCTACCCTTAACCCAAAACTTGTCAATAACCCCTACCCAAATCGAGATTTAACAGGGGTGGGTGTGGCATTTAAATTAGCACATGCCATCACTAATACATTTATTGATGAAGGCAAAATTTCTCCTAAGAAAATTGATTTAAAGCGGTATTTAGATCTTGTTGCTCTCGGCACAATTTCCGATATGGGTGCTTTACTTGGAGAAAATCGCATTTTAGTCAATTATGGCTTAAGACAATTGCGTAAAACAAAACGAATAGGCTTAGCTAAACTCATTTCAATTTCAGATACAGATTTAACCGACCTCTCTACCTATGTCATTGCATCGAAAGTGGCCCCGCGACTTAACAGCTTAGGAAGAATTGCCAATCCGCAAAAAGGGGTGGAATTGCTCTTGATTCGCAACAGTGCTCTTGCTGAGAAAATGGCAATCGAACTGGACCTTAATAATAGCGAAAGGCAAAAAATTGAAAAATTAATGATTGCAGACGTTGAGGATATGATCTTGTTAAATCCCACGATGCTTAAAAATAAAGCGATTGTCCTCGCTTCTGAAAAATGGCATCCAGGGATTATTGCCATTTTATCGACTCGGATTTCTAAACACTATAATCGTCCCGCATTAATGATCGCTATTGATAAAGAATTAGGAAAAGGATCTTTGCGTTCTATTCATGAATTTCCTCTTCTTGAGGTTTTAAAAACTCAATCCGATTTATTGTTGAATTTCGGTGGACATGACTTTGCTGCAGGACTGACTTTAAAAGCCGAAAACATCCCGGAATTTACGGAAAAATTTATCGAAAACGCCAATAGTAAACTAACAGATCAAGATATTATTCCTAAGTTACAGCTTGATGCGGAAGTAAAATTTGAAGATCTTACATTTGATCTCATGGAGTCCATCAAGCTCCTTGAACCTTTCGGTAATGAAAATCCTCCTCCAATCTTATATTCTGAGTCTCGCCAAATCTGGCCTCCAAAAGTGGTTGGGAAATCACATGTCAAACTCTACCTTGAGCAAGAAGGAGGCCGTATGCTAGAGGGGATGGCCTTTAATCGGGCACAACATATTGCAAAATTTAGAAAAAAAGATCACCACTTAAGAGTCGCTTTTACTCCTCAAATTAACAACCACCAGGGACCTAGCATTCAACTCCATATTCGTGAAATACAAACAGTTCTTTAATTGATGAAATCGCCATCTTTCCCACAATCCTCTCCGAAAGAATATAAGGCCGGTGAGATCATTACAGGAAAAATTGAATCTATTGCCTTTGGAGGCAAAGGTATTTTGAGAACAAGGGAGCAATTCGTCATTTTTGTTCCCTATGCTGCTCCTCAGGATATTGTCCAATGCGTCCTAACAAAGATAAAGAAAGGATATGCAGAAGGAAAACTGTTGAAAGTTATTCGGCCAAGTCCTTTGCGCGTGCAACCGACCTGTGCCTACTTTGGAACTTGTGGAGGCTGCCAACTACAGCATTTGAACTATGAAGAGCAACTAGACTCTAAAGCAAAAGCAATTAAAGATTCCTTAAGTAAATTTGCGAAAATAGAAACTTTTCCCTTTTATTTCCATTCAGCTCAGCAACAATGGCAATACCGAAGACATATCTATCTTACACTCCAAGCAAAAATCAAAGGGTTTCAAGTGGGTTACATAGCAAGTGATCAAACCACATTTTTATCTATTGATCACTGCCCTATTTTTGTATCGCCTGATCAAATGATTTTTAAAGAGCTGCAAGCATTAACCGCAGAAATGAGTTCAGAAAAGATTAAAAATGGAAAATTGATGGTTGTTAAACACCCTGAAGGCGGTTATCTGTTACATTTTCATTTTAAGCATTGGTCTTCGTTTAACTTTGAAGTTATCAAAAAGCACTTTGCACTTCAATCGATTTGGAAAGGATTGATCTATTCATCCCCTGCAAAAAGCCAGTCTCTTGGAAAATGCTGCTTGATTACCGAAATTGATCGTTTTAAAATTCATTACTCTAGCTACTCTTTTATGCAAAACCATCCTGATGAAAGCGTGCGCATTTATCAGAAGCTTGCGTCCATCTCTCAGAAGATACAACCGAAGAATATTTTAGATCTCTATTGCGGAATTGGTATCTCAAGCTTATTTCTTTCTCAACGTGCAGAAACACTACTAGGCATCGAGGAAAATGCTGCAGCAATAGATCTGGCTCGTAAAAATGCGTCCATTAATTCAGTAAAAAACGCACACTTCATGAAAGGAAAAGTTGAGGAGGCCCTTTTGAAACTGCCTACAGATAACATATGGGATTTTATTCTAGTTAATCCACCAAGAACTGGCTTAGAGCATTCTGTAGTGCAAAAGTTGTTGGAGTTTAGCCCTAGACATTTAGTCTATGTCTCGTGCATGCCCACAACACTGGCAAGAGATATCAAATATTTTGCAGAGAAAGGCTATAAAGTCCAAGAATGCCAAGCATTCGACATGTTTCCTCAAACGGCACACGTCGAAACACTTGTGCACCTTAAGAACCCTTCGTCCAAAAACATCCAAACTCATTAAATTTTTTAGCTAGCTTTGCGCTTACGACGCTTTTTTTGCAAATATTTCTGACGGTAATCATTAACTTCATCTGCGCTAATGACCCATGCAGCACCTTTGCGTCTTGCAGTTAATTTGCCACTGCGAGTCGCATAATAAATTTTTTGAGGCGGGACGTTCAACATCCTAGCCACCTGATTAACGGAATATTCTCCCTTATTATTATCAAATACAAGTTCACCATTAAATACAGAACGTGAACGAGAATACTTATGCTTACGGTATGCCGCAAGATCATCCAAATGAATTGTCCAACGGGCATTTTCTTTATGAGCTTTAAGTTTATTAAGTTTTATAGCTACATAAATCGCTTGTCGAGTGACTTTGTTTAGCTTTGCGGCTTCTGTAATCGAGACAACTTTTGCATCATCACGATTGTGCTCTTTAGTTTGAGTCATAGGTCTCCTTAACTAGTAAATAAATTAAATTAATGTTAATTTTTTGTTTATTTTTTTTAAAATAATCGTTGGTTAGCAGAAAGTATTTTACATAAAAATTGAATTGAGATCAAACATATTTTAAAAAAATGTTAATTCCTATTAAAGAAGGCTTTTAAGGAAAGGCCTTCTTTAAATTACTCGCATTAATTAAGTAAATATAATACGAAAAGTAAATTTTTTTTACAAAACATTAATATTGAATTAATACAATTATTTAATTGATAGTGGATTCTACAAAATTTTTCTCTCATAAGAATGGCCTTGTTGCATAAATCATCCTACGGCAAACCCATGCAAAATAACTAAATTTAAATCTTTTTAAATTGCCTCACTGAATT
>VKHO01000028.1 GCA_011125455.1 Chlamydiales bacterium STE3
ACTTAAGATCCATGGAGAAGGAGAATGGAAAGTCAAGGTGCACGGGAAGGATAAACGCAGGACATGGAGAAAATTGCACATGGGAATAGATGCAAAAACCCAGGATATTATCTGCTGTGAGCTGACACGTAATGATAAAGGAGATGCTGAGATAGCAGAGGAGATGCTAGGAAAATTACCTTGCAAGGTGAAATCTGTGAGAGGCGATGGAGCTTATGACCCCAGTAGATTTCGTAAGAAGGTCCATGAGAAAGGAGGGACGTGCATTGTCCCGCCGCCAAAAGATGCAGTATACAAAGGTAAGGAGGAGTCGGGCTGGGAAAAAGAACGGGATGATACGATTGCCACAATTCACGGATTTGGTGGGGATGAGATAGGAAGAAAACTTTGGAAGATGTGCTCAGGTTACCACGAAAGGTCGTTGGTGGAGACGGCAATGTTTAGGGTTAAGAAGCTGTTGGGAGATGGATTGAAAGCTCGTTCAATGGGATCTCAGAAGACAGAAGCTATTTGCAAGTGCATGGTAATTAACAAGATGAATAAACTTGGAATGCCAAGGTTTGACTGGGTGTTTGAAGCAGCCTAAAGGCTGCATAGGGTTAGGGTGAACCTTGTACCTTAGTTGGCAACCCTATATTTTATGCTGTGAGGGCTATTGTGCAACAAGGCCGGTTTTTGTTGAGTGACATAATCAATTAAATGGTGATGAAGTTTTTTTTAAACTTTATTTTAACATATAGGTAAAGCAATGCCAAGTTTTAAAATTATCAATAACCCAAGTGAAATTAAACTTAATAATAAATGGGTTTCTGTAACAAAATTTAAAAGTAGAGACAGACTTGTTGATGAAAAAGGAAATAAAGCAAGTTCTGACTATAAGGGGCGTCAATACCAGCTCATTGAAAAGAGAGAGCGCATTTTCTCTGATTTAGAACGCTTTGGAAGAGGCTTCTTAGGCACTTTAGTGACTGTTTGTACCTTGGGTCTTGTTCTATTTTCAAAATCGGCAAGAAACTTATTTACAAAGTCTAAAGCAAATATTCGCTTTGCTGTTCTTGAAGAGCAAACTCGGTTTAAAGTTGAAAATGGCAAAGTTGTTTATCTAGAACCCAAACTTCTCTTTGAGGGAACGAAAATTACAGAGGATCAAGAATTAAATTTTGCTTTGATTAGAATCCATGGACAAGACACGCTGGTTCCTGTTGTAGGTGCCCAATTTGACAAAGAATGTACAGCATATGAAGGATCAGCTCTTGAAGCGCTTTTAAAGTTAGCCCAAGACAAAGAACGCCTACATTGCTTGCTTCCAGGTCGCTATTATGGCTCGCCTATCGGTCATTTCTTAAAACACCCTAATAATTCGCTTATTACTGAAAAAGAATTATTTAAATTTATTTTAGAAAAAGATGAAGCTGGAATGCCGAGAATTTGCACGTTAAATTCTGCTAGCACTTTAGAAGTTTTAAGCATCATTAAAGAGAAAAACATCCCTGTAGATTTAAGTGAAAAAACACCAACCGGAGAAACTCTCTTTACTTTGTGGGCTGGGAAAGGCAATGCAGACATTACAAAAATAATGCTTGAATTAGAACCTTCTGCAATTGAACAAACTCAAGGACAAATAAAGTCTCCCTTCGTAGAAGCCGTTTTATATGGATCTAAAAAAGAAGCTGAACTTCTAATAGATACTATGGCAAAGAAAGGTATAGTCTTATCCCAAGAAGAATCATGGCTCCTAAGAGCTTTTAGAAATGACTGTGCATTTTCTGAAGAAGAATTTACGGGCCTAGATCAAGCATTAAAAATAAAAATTTTCTTTACTGCAAACGCATTTGGTAATGAAGATATTGTAAACAAATTAAAGCCTCTTGGAATGGATACGGTACCATTATTTGGGCCAGGACCTAGCATTCTAGCTAAAAATATGGATATTGTTGCAGCAAGAAATGCAATAGAAGCTTTTCTCAAAAGCTTAAAAAAAGATGGTTTATTGCTAGCAGCGGACGAATTTAGTAAGTTAGATAAAAATAATTATATTAGCAAAATGGATCAGATAGGCCGTATTCAAGGAAAAAATTTTATAGAAAAGGTTGTTAAGGAAAATGGTTTACAGCATATCAAGGTTCCGAAAAAAATTGCCGTTATTAATAGAGGTCTTGAAAGTATTTCATTCCGAGTAGCTAGTAGCTTAGAACTTATACCAAAAGAAGATCAATTGACGATATATGCTGAACGTGTTAAGCCTGTCAATCGAAAACTCTCCTTAGAAGAAGCCGTTGAGTTTATGATCCTTTTAGAAAAAACAGGCTATGATGATTTTTTCGGAAATAATTTCTTTCTCGCTGAAGATGGTATTTATTTTATTGATACTGAATACAAAGACTTTTTTCCAACAAGACCTCAATTTGGAGCCATTAAAACCCTAAAAGACTGTGTTGATCCTAAGGATGCAGAGAAATTTTTATCAGAATATGAGAAGCGCAAAAAAGCTTATGATAAGGAAAAAGAATTGCGTGAAACTCAAGAAAATGAATATCGCGCAGCTTTTGAAAACCCTTATACAATGTTGACTACAGGGTATGCAAGATATGAGTTTGTTTTCCCCCTACCTTCTTTGGCCTAGGTGAATGCAAGGCTAGTCTAGTTTCCGAGGCTAGCTTTGCTCTTAACTCGCCCCTCACAGTGCGATATTGCAGTGCATAAGCTGTGCAGCAATTTGCCTATTGCGCCGTCAAAAACCATCACACCCCAGTAGCAATTTCCTCGAAAATCCCTCATCATCTCGCGCATAGCGTTTGGATAGTATCGATGAGTAAGGAGGCCCTCAATCCTCATAACCCGCTAGTCGCTGGTTCAAGTCCAGTTTGCCCCACTTTTTCTACAACATATTCTGCAGGCTTTTTTGCTCATTACGCCCTTCGTGCGAAAAGCATTTTTACACAAATTTTACAAACTTAGCTTTCATCGGATTTTAAATGATAAGATCTCGAGCTTTTTGATATGTTAAAAATAAATTATTATGATCAGAAGAACAAATCGAAACGGTTAGAGAACGCTTAAAGAAGAATGAGGAAAATTGCCTCATAAAATCCTTTTCCTTTTCCTCAACTTAACAAAAACACCCCAAGTAGCCAACTGGGCGTTTTTGTTAAGTTCAAAGCTTATGTTTTGGAGAGATAAAAAAACTTAATTGCAGGCAATGGCATGCTAAATCGAGTCGATGGTCATATAGCGTTTTACAGACTAACGTCAAAGAAAATTTGCTTCAAAAAGTGAAATTGTAGCTACTGTTAAAAGAGTTGGTAATGTTCAACTTACTGTATTAAGATTAACTAGTATCCTAGTGGAAAAGCTGGATATCATGCCCACAGGAATAATCAATAAAATGATATGTAGTCCGGTGGCTATAGACACTTATTCCAGCTAAAAGATTAATCAGAAAATTTGCAGCGCTTCTATGGCGTGTATGCTCTATCAGTGAGAGATCTTTTAGTTGATCATTGACCGTTTCAATGATTGCCCTTTTTCGAAGAAGTACTTTGTCAGTAAGCTTCATATGTTAAATGCTCATTACTTATCTGAATATTTATGAGAAAGGTTTCCTGACCAGTTAGTTTTCGCGGGGCAAAAACGGTGCACTGTTTTGCCTATTGCACGGCACTAACCAGTAAAAACCGGTGGATTTTTTATTAAAGGATGGACTATCCTTGAAGTGCATTGCGAATCATTGTAATTGAGGAGCATTATCGCAACTTCAGATATGGAAGCCAACTTTTAAAGCTTTGCGAACGATGGCTTATCCACCAAGGATTTAAAAATTTATTAGTTCAATCCTCAAATGAAGCTTATGCGTTTTACTGCAACCATGGATACATCGCCATGCCTTTCAATGATCCCAATGGTTATGAAAGCGATCCTCAAAATCTTGAAATAGAAAAATTACTTGTAATGAACAAACAAGATCGACCTAAAATCTCCATCTACATTGCAACAAGTATCGATGGCTATATTGCTTGCCAAGACGGAAATATTGATTGGCTTCAGCATGTTCATATAGATGATGAGGATTATGGCTTTAAGAAATTCATCAATAACATTGATACTTTGATCCTGGGAAGAAAGACCTATCAAGTAGTTTCTGGTTTTGACGAATGGCCTTACAAAGGCAAAAGAGTGATTGTTTTGAGTCGCACGTTAAATGAAGTTAGGGAAGAAGCAGAGCTATTTTCTGGACAGATAACGGATCTCCTATCGAAGCTTCATTCTGAAAATGTTACCCACCTCTGGGTTGATGGCGGAATCACTGCCTCTCAATTCTTAGAAGCTGGACTCGTGGATGAGCTTACAATATCTATAATTGCTATGATTCTAGGATCAGGAATCCCCTTATTTAGTATTATGAATAAAGAGCATAAATGTCATTTAGTTTCCTCACAAGCTTATCCAAGTGGTTTAATTCAGGTGAAGTATAAACTTGATTAAAAGAAAACATAGATTAATGAAACTAAGCTATTTGCAGTTTATTTAGGTGGACGAGTAGACCGTTGCAATATCGAACTGCATGATGTGGTTTTTGTTGGTAGCTCTTGTATTAAAGAGACATACCCTCTTCTTGCTAAAAAATGGTTTAGAAATTTAAATCATTTTCATATCGACGCTTACTTTATTTAAAAAAAATAAAGGGGTAAGGGGGATTGAATTATCAAAAGATCCTTCCTAAGTTAATTTTTCAAAAAAAACTTTATTTCATTTTTAATGGTTTGTCGATTTCAGCATAATTTTTCATATCCGCATCTTTTAATTCTTATCATTTAAGCATTGTAAAAAATCAGCCAAAAACATTGAAACAATGTCTATGAATCACACAAAAAAACTTGAGGGTAGATAAATTTTATCTTTCCTCTCAAGTTTATTTACACAGTTTTTTGACAGACCATTTACAGTTGATACTAGTGCCCATTTTCACAAGCTTAATAGAGTGCATGCAGTATATTTAGTTATTATCATGCATAATGATGTAACAAAACTTCGTACAGAGCTCTACCTAGATCATCAAAAAAATTATTCGAAATTTTTTGATTCTCTTCCTCTTCTTTTGCTACAGTGATGAAATCATCTGTGTCAAGAATTGGGGTAGTTCTTGCAAGAGCTCTTATAGGAAGTTCGGAAGCGTAGTAAACAATTTCCTGGTTAGCCAACCAATTATATACGACGATTGCCGATTTAAGCGTTACTTTAAGCCACTGTGAGTTTTTTCTAAATATAGAAAATCCTAAAGCAGGCTGCCCATCTAGCTTCTCCTTATTAACTTCTAGTTGTTGAGTAGCTATGTACATAGCCTTTTCGGCAATAAAATTTCCGGGACCTGTACCAGTGACGCTCATTGGAAATAAGTCTAGTAGGTCGTCATAGAAAAATGAACCTTTTTGTTTACCCCCAGCTGATGGATAACTTCCATGTCTCATATCCAATAGTACGAGAAGGCCTGTTAAAAAAACTAAGTTATTTCTTGAGGCTTCAAGACCAAAAATTAAAGCATTAAAATAATCTAGAAATTTATGCAAAGCTCCTTGCTGCAAGAGTTCTAAATAAGGACCATCCTCAATTGGGTATGATTCTGGAAAAGCACAATACAGTTGTGCTGTGCCGAGTTCATTATCTGGAACTTTTCTTGGTTGAGGAGCTGTGTAAGAGATTACTTTCTCCTTAATAGCCTTAAGAATTTCTTGGATACCGATGACGTCATTATAGCCTCTGTAAGGCAAATCCCATCTTTTCACTTCCAATCCTAAATCTTTTGTAATCCACCTTTGAAGATCTTCATCGATAATAAATAGTCTTTCCTCTTGTGTAAGCCGTGTCTTGACCTTGGAAATTCCAAATTCATAATCTCCTGGTGAAAAGGTTTGATTACAGTCTAGGCTAGTCTTAAGCTTCGCAAATTTTCCAGCACAACTCGCAAAGTACTTTCCTGGCAACTCATTTATTTTATCAGGATCACACTTATTATTAAGCCACTCGCTAATATAGAGCCGGCATCTAGTCAAAAGTACGTTCCCTTTTACGTTGCCACCTGGGCAACTAATTGTCGTTCTACAGGCTGTAGGTAGAGGATCGCTGTCTCTCCAAATATATGCTTTAAAGCCTTCCTTTTGAAACTCAGAAAAATCATCGTCAGAGTCATAGGAATCAGGATTATGAATAATTGCTGATGGATTTATTTTCCGAATTGCCTCATGAAAATTACTTTCAGTCCCATCCAGAAGGATTTGTTGCCCTTTGTAAAAAATTGATGCTGCCTGTAATTGGGAAGGGAATATAGAACTCATAAAAAATTCCTTTTGGTGCGACTTAATCTGTCATATTATTTTAGGATTGCTTAGTTTTAATCCTGCATTTTCTAAGAAACAACGTATGGAAAGTAGCACAATCCATTCAAAGCAAATTGCCCTTCTTATCCTTCACCTTCAGTAATCATAGTATTTAGATACCGCGTAAGAGCTTCAATATTTTTCTAGACTACGTTTGCGATTAGATGGCTAATTAATGTGAGTTGAAAATAACTAAGTTCAAAAGATTCGACTTAAAAAAAAGGCTTCATTTCTCTAAATTTATTTTTCCACAAATAAAAAATGAGA
>VKHO01000029.1 GCA_011125455.1 Chlamydiales bacterium STE3
AGGTAAGGAGGAGTCGGGCTGGGAAAAAGAACGGGATGATGCGATTGCCACAATTCACGGATTTGGCGGGGATGAGATGGGCAGAAAACTTTGGAAGATAGGTTCGGGTTATCACGAAAGGTCGTTGGCAGAGACGGCAATGTTTAGGGTCAAGAAGCTGTTTGGAGATGGATTGAAAGCTCGTTCAATGGGATCTCAGAAGACAGAAGCTATTTGCAAGTGCATGGTAATTAACAAGATGAATAAACTTGGAATGCCAAGGTTTGACTGGGTGTTTGAAGCAGCCTAAGGGCTGTATAGGTTTAGGGAGAACCCGTACCTTAGTTGGCAACCATATATTTTATGCTGTGAGGGCTATTGTGCAACAAGGCCATCTGTCAAGGGGTGGCATGAGTCTTCGCTAAAGAGAACAGATATCAGGACCAGGATTTCCGCAACGATGCAGTCGAATTGCGTCGGCTATAAAATTTAGAACAGACCTACCCTGTCTACGCAAAGTTTCGACGCAGCCCTGAATTTCTGCTCGCCAAAGCACGGTCATATTCCGAGCGACTATCAAAACATAGCTTTCTTGCTACGACAAGTGATCTTAGAGCTTCTTCTGCCAGATTGATCCCCTCATTCATTTTTTCTACTGCTTCTGAAAGATGTTTTTGCGATAAATGCGCATACCTTTTTGTAACTTCAAGTCGTTTATGTCCAAGCAAAATTCCGATCTCAGTTAGGCTTGAACCTGACATGGCCATGTAATACCATTTACCAAAAATAAAATTATAAATTAAATTCCTGCCCTTCATGCTATCATCCTTTTTTTAAAGGATGATAGCATGAAGGGCAGGAAAGCTAGATCTATAGAAGGACTGGAGAAATATAATTTTGCTAAATTGGCAACTTCTGAAGGAAGTGCTAGGGAGCGAAGGCGATTTTTAGCATTTGCTCACATACAAGATGGGAAAAGCTTATCTGAGGCTGCACGAATGATAAAAGTAAAACCTAGCACTGTAATTATCTGGGTCTGCAAGTTTCGCAAGGACGGCATTGAGGGGCTAAAAGAGAAAGGAGGTCGTGGAGCTGAACCTTGTATCCCTAAGAATGAAGAAGCATTAATTGGCCAAGCTGTACTAGCAATGCAAGAGAATCGTGTAGGAGGTAGAATTCGTGCTCAAGATGTCCATGAGAGGGTAAAGCGTACTTACGGAAAGAGTCTTTCAAATGGCAGTTTATACAGACTTTTGCATCGCGTTGGCTTATCATGGATAACAGGGAGATCAATACATCCGAAAGCGGATATTGAAAAGCAGACTGATTTTAAAAAAAATTCAAAGAAAAAGTCCAAGGAGTAGTTCCAGAGAATATTAATCTAGGGCGTGTCGTCAATTAAGCCATATTACTGAGGCCGCTAAATAAAATTGCAGATAAAAAATTCCTAGCAGTCTTGTCATAACGAGTAGCAATTCCTCGATATTGTTTTAGCTTAGCAAAAAAATTCTCTATCAGATGTCTCGTTTTATATAAATGCTTATCATAAGCCCTGGGCGATTTAGCATTATTTTTTGATGGA
Organism: Chlamydiales bacterium STE3; assembly: GCA_011125455.1. Taxonomy (NCBI): domain Bacteria; kingdom Pseudomonadati; phylum Chlamydiota; class Chlamydiia; order Chlamydiales; species Chlamydiales bacterium STE3. Next base: position 1,562 of record VKHO01000029.1, read on the forward strand.
ATTACAATTCCTTTACCTGTCATTCCCAAAGGGAGAATGACTCGTTCTTCAGCACTAAAAGCCTTATCAGCAATCACAATCTCTGCTTGAATTTTAGGAAGTAATAGATCTGCTCCATCTTCGATGAATATTTTTCCGATCTCCAAACCGCTCTGGCAGATCCCTCCAGGGTATGCCACTCGATATCTGTAAAGAACTGCTTCAACAAATAATCGATTATCTTTGGCAGTAGATCCTACAGTTCCACGGCGCCCTGGCAACAAATCCTTGATTCGTTCCCATTGATCATCCCGCAACGCATATCGCTTCATAAGCTAACCTCTTGAATTGGCTAGATTACTCAATATCAAGTTATTTTAATCAAGCAATTAATTGACGACACGCCCTAGTTTTATAGCTTTTTTCAAAAAATCACGATAAGCAATAGCTTCTTTTGTATCTGGCTTACCGTCTTTTACACCAGTGTATTTTCTTGGTAGGATCTCAAGTGTAAACTGTAAATATCGCGGTTCTTTAAGGAGGACAATCATGGCTGAGCGACCGATTTCATAAGTTGGGAAAATAGAAAAAATGTATGTCTGCTCTTTACCTTCTTCATTTATAACAACGTATGATCCAGATTCAATAGCCCCATATTGTTTGCTATGCGAACCACTTGCCAAATTACCGGGGTTATTATGACGCCAAGCTTTTGATCCTTTCAATGATCCTTTTGCAGGATCTTTACGATGAATCAGCTGATTACCTTCTTTGTCGTGGTATACTATTGAAAGTCCTTCGCCCTTTTCCCCTTTAATCCACTTGGCGTCCGTTGGTGCCTTCATATGGATCCATCCCTAATTGATTGACCCGTGATTGTCCGTCTTCTTTTTGTTTAGTGCAAATAGTTTGTAAGCAGTATTTTTTGATGAGTTCTTACGAGCAGAAAAATTGGAAAATAGCGCGATGAATCACGCCCTTAAAAAACCGGAAACAGCCGATTCTTCGTCTTTGACTTGTGCTTAGGAAAAAATCAACTCGGAAATACTTGACTTCCGTCTTCTTCCGTGTTAATTTCCTAGCCAAGAGCTTAGAAGGGATGGCTTAAATGATTGAAGAGTATCTATCGCAAAATGAATCTAAGACTTTGGAATTCAAAGAGAATGCAAGATCACTTTCTGGGATAATCAAAACGATTGTGGCTTTTGCGAACACTTCAGGGGGAATACTACTCATTGGAGTAAAGGATAAAACAAAAGAAATCGTGGGCGTTTCTAGCTCTCTTCAGGAAGAAGAGAGGATCGCGAATGTTATAAGCGACAGTATTGCTCCTTTAATCATTCCAGATATAGAAATTCATGCTTATCGTGATAGGGAGTTAATCATCATACGCGTTCCTCACGCCGCTGGTCCCTTTTACCTGAAAGCAGAAGGGCCAAAGAACGGGGTTTACATTCGATTCGGCTCTACAAACCGCATTGTTGATGATGAAATGCTAAATTCTCTTAAGCTATTTTCAGAAAATCGCACCTATGATGAATTGCCCTCCCCAAAAGGAATTCTGGATGAAGAGGCTATTGAAAAGTCTTTTGCAATTGTCAAGAAATGTCCAACAAAGAAACAGTTGGCAGCTCTAAATGTATTAACTGAGCACTTAGGTAAATCTATCAATACAAATGGGGGGACGTTATTATTTGGCCTCAACCGTCTGACTCTCTTTCCCGATGCTCTTATTCGATGTGCTAGATTTAAAGGGATTAATAAAGAAAGAATTATAGACAGCCGAGAAATCACATCTAGCCTACCTTTTGCAGTTGGAGAGGCTTTAGCCTTTATTGAAAAAAACACTGCAATTGAAAGTGTTATTGGAAAAATTCATCGTCAAGATATTCCAGAATATCCTCCTTTCGCGCTAAGAGAAGCTGTGATAAATGCCATTCTCCACTCGGATTATTCTATAAAAGGATGTTATATACAAATTGCAATTTTTGATGATCGAATTGAATTTACAAATCCTGGAGGGTTACCATTTGGACAAACTATTCAAAAAGCTCTACAGGGGTTTTCAAAACTACGTAATCGTGTGATAGGTCGAGTTTTTAAAGAATTAAAGTTAATCGAGCAGTGGGGATCAGGATTGCAAAGAATACTTGCGGTTTGCGCAAAAGAGGGTCTGGGCATTCCTTTAATTGAAGAACATAACAATCAGTTTCGGCTAACTTTATATGGGAAACGTACTCAGCAACGTCAACTATTAGCATGGGAAAAAGTTCTTTTTGATCATTTGGAGGAAAGGCAGTCAATAACAACAAAAGAGGCTGCCAAAATTTGGAACGTGTCTGATAGAACAGCGAGAACAAGATTAAAGGCCATGGCAGAGTCAGGTAGACTTCAAAGGGTAGCTACCTCCGAAAAAGATCCATTTGCACTATTTATCATAAGGAAATAAAAATGGTTGATGAATCTCTTCTCTACAGTGTGTGTTCTGCAACCCCTAAAGAAGCAGAAATCCTTAATGAAAAAACGGATACATTTAATGCTGACCTTGCCCCTTAATTACATCCACCCCTAAATAGAGATTCAGGCAATTAGTTGGTTAATATTTTCCATTTTTATGCTGTTAGCAAATTGCCCAGGACTTAGCCCTTTTGAGCTTGTATGAGGACGATAGCAATTATAGTCCTCGCGCCATTTTTCAATGATGCTTCTTGCATCTTTTAAGTTTAAAAACCAATTCTCATTTAGGCATTCATCTCTGAGCTTCCCATTAAAGCTTTCAATATAGCCATATAGGGCAAGGTCATAACGCAAAAGGATTATGCAAAAAATCTTGGATAAGGGAAGAGATTTTACTTGAGCCTCTTCTTTCCTATTTTGATCGCATTCAATTACCAGATGAAACCGTAAATGAGATTCTTGGTCATTTACGAAAAGTTTTTGAACATGAGCAGGAATTTTTTCAACCAATCGCAAGCAACTCTTCGCAAAGAGTTAGAGTAAATTCAAAAACGCTTACCTCGTTTGATAGACGAGCATTTAGATGGTAACATTGATGCAAATATTTATCAGCAGAAGCTGCAGGAATACAAAAAACGTCAAAAGGAAATCACCCGAGAAATGGAAGCGCATGTGGATGCTGATGAAACTTGTCTTTTAACAATCACAACAGTAGTGGATTTAGCACGAAGAGCAAAGGAAATCTACTTGAGTTCGAATTTGGATGAAAAACGGGAACTTCTGAATTTGGTTTATTCGAACTTAAAATTAAGGGAGAAAAAATTGCTTGTGACACTGCTTGAGCCGTTTTCACGACTCATGGCAGCATCACATCAACCAATATGTCTCCGGATGTAGGATTCGAACCTACGACCAATGGATTAACAGTCCACTGCTCTACCGCTGAGCTAATCCGGAATAAGTGAAGATCTTATTAATTTTGCGATTTTTCTGCAAATAATTTTCGAGAAAAATGGCAAAGAAAAGGAGCGGTTCGTGGCCGCTCCTAAATCATTAAAAAAATGATTAATAGTCCATGCCAGCTGGGCTTGGTGCCGCTTCTTTCTGATCAGGAATTTCAGCAACAATTGCTTCTGTCGTTAGCAACATCGCTGCAACCGACACGGCATTTTCCAAAGCACTGCGAGAGACTTTAGTTGGATCTAAAATACCCGCTTTCACCATATCGACATATTCGCCGGTAAGAGCGTTATAGCCATTTTGGTCGGTAAGCTTTTCAACTTCTAAAAGGATGACAAATCCCTCTTGACCCGCATTTTCTGCAATCTGGCGTAATGGAGCACTTAATGCGCGAATGATAATCATTGCCCCGGTTTTTTCATCTCCAGTTAGCTTCTCAGCGAGAGCCTTCACAGCAGGAATGCAGCGAATAAACGCTACGCCACCACCTGGGAGAATCCCTTCTTCTACAGCTGCTGCAGTCGCATGTTGCGCATCTTCCACACGATCTTTTTTCTCTTTCATTTCGATTTCTGTGGCAGCCCCTACACGAATGACACCGACACCACCAGCAAGCTTAGCTAAGCGCTCTTGCAACTTTTCACGATCATAGTCAGAATCTGTTTCTTCAATCTGACGTTTAATAAGAGAAATTTGCTCGTTGATCTGCTGTCTGTTGCCAGCCCCTTCAACAACTGTTGTCTCTTCTTTTTTGACAACCGCTTTTTTGGCTTTTCCTAGCATCTCAATTGTTGCTTTCTCAAGGTTCATACCAAGTTCTTCACTGATGACTTGGCCACCTGTTAACACAGCAATATCTTGTAGAATCGCTTTGCGGCGATCACCAAAGCCAGGAGCTTTTACGGCGCAAACTTTTAAACCAACACGTAAGCGGTTGACAACGAGAGTTGCCAAAGCTTCTCCCTCAACATCTTCAGCGATAATTAGCAAAGGTTTGCCTGTTTCAGCAACTGCTTGCAGAATAGGGATCAATTCTTTGACAGATGAAATCTTCTTCTCATAAATAAGAATATAGGCATCTTCGAGAACACATTCTTGTGTTTCTGGATTAGTCATGAAATAAGGGGAAAGGTATCCGCGATCAAAATTCATTCCTTCAACAACATCTAATGTTGTTTCAAAGCCTTTCGCTTCTTCAACAGTGATGGTGCCATCTTTACCGACACGCTCCATTGCTTTTGCAATGATGTCGCCAATTTCAGCATCGTTGTTAGCAGAAATTGTAGCCACTTGAGCAATTTCTTGCTGTGTTTCTACTTTCTTGGAACGTTTTGTTAATTCTCCAACAACCGTTTTTAACGCTTTTTCCATGCCGCGTTTTAAATCCATTGGGTTTGCTCCAGCAGCAACGTTGCGTAAGCCTTCGCTATAGATGGCTTCAGCAAGAACTGTCGCCGTCGTTGTCCCATCGCCCGCTTTGTCAGCTGTCTTGCTAGCAACTTCTTTAACCATTTGAGCGCCCATGTTCTCAAATTTGTCTTCCAGCTCAATCTCTTTGGCAACAGTCACTCCATCTTTAGTAATATGCGGTGTGCCATAAGTTTTATCGATGATAACATTGCGTCCTTTCGGTCCTAAGGTTACCTTTACTGCATCAGCAAGAGTACGAACCCCTTTTAAAATTTTCTGACGCGCTTCTTCTTTGAATTTAATATTTTTCGCTGCCATTAGTCTCATGCTCCTTAGTTTGATTATTTCTCAACGATCGCAATAATATCGTCGGAACGTAAAATAACATATTCTTTGTCTTCTAAAGTGATTTCTTGACCGGAGTATTTTTCCATTAGAATCACATCACCGATTTGAACAGGGATAGGAAGTTGGTTTCCTGCCTTATCTTTTTTGCCAGTGCCAATGGCGACAACTTCCGCCTGTTCTTGTTTTTTTTTCGCAGTATCAGGAAGGACAAGACCCCCTTTTAGCTTTTCTTCAGCTTCTAAGCGGCGAACAAGTACTCTGCTGCCTAGTGGGCGAAATTTGGGAGTTTGATGAG
>VKHO01000030.1 GCA_011125455.1 Chlamydiales bacterium STE3
ACCCTTAGACAAAGATGTTCTCGACTCGTGAGAAAAACACTTTCTTTTTCAAAGAAGCTTGCTAATCATGTAGGCATGATTAAATATTTTATTTGTGACTACAATCAACAGCGAGCATTACTTGTTTAGGACTACCTCTTTTTTAAAAAAACTGAGCTTTCTAGAAATTCTTTAAAATTAATTATATAGGGGCAAAATCTCAGATCGTATACAGAATGAGAGTAATTTTCGCAGCTGCGCAGTCTTTTAATCTGCGCCCTTCAGGTGCCTTTTATGGGCGTTCCAAACACTGTGGGGCAACTCCGCTTATAGATGCCCCATCTGTTGTAAAATTATTTAAGGGTTAAATTTAAACTCTTCAAAGCGACTTTTCAATTCCTTTTCTAATTTTTGCCTAGACATTTTTTTATAATTATCCTTTAAAACTTTTTCAAGTTGCCTACTAATGAATTGTCTTTCTCGGGGGGCTACCGCATGTAAAACTCTTAAACAGGCTAAATCTGCCAGAGGATCAGGAGTATATCTAAATTCAGGAAGCATTCTCAATTGGTCATGAAAATCTTGCCAAAAAAGAGTAATGAAATAATCACCTGGAGTTAGTACAGGATCATAAAAAGAATCTTTTACTTCGCCCTCTTCATTTATTTGTCTTTCAACCAATTTAAGCGATTCATCTTCGTTAAGTTGCTTTTTGATCTTTTCTAATAAATCGTCTAAAAAATCATTCAGCGAAGCGTTCTTGTTTAAATAGTGTTTCGAAAGGATAGAATAAAGAATAGCAGTTAAGTCATTACGAATGGCGCTGTCTTGAGAAAAAAAGCTTTCATGATACTTTTTAAGCATGTGAAGGGTAAGTTCATTGCGTATCTGCTGTAAAAGTTCTCCTGCGGGATTATTTTGTTTTTTGCTTTCTTTGGCAATTAAAGAATACAGAAAATGAGTAGATTCTTCGTCATTCATCTGCAGGGATTTCTTAGTTTTCCCCAGTAGTTTATATGTAAATTCAGAAATTGATAAAGGATCATTTGTGTTTAAAAGGGTAGCTGAAAGCTGCAGTTCTATTTCTTCAGTTAAGTTGCTAGGTTTGTCAAATAATTTTTGCTTTAGCCAACTACCTTTTTTAGGAATATTCCTAATTAAATCTTTTGCTTTTGTGTATAGATGATTAAAAAGGTCTGTATAACTTGTGTCGGCTCTCAAAATAAAATTTAAATAGAAAAAAAGATCTTTTGCATCTCCAATCATCCCCCAAGGAATAGTGATCAAACTTTCGCTTTTCTTCTGAGATGCTTGCAGAGCATAGGCTATTTGGTAGGCAATTGAATCAGTTTTTTTTAGATTTTCAATCGTAATAAATTCCCTAGCATAGGCTTCCTTGAGGATATTAAAAATATGTTCATTAGGCCCTATTTTTAATTTCTCATACTCAAGTTTAACTTTCGCTGTAAATTCGTGATTTTCGCAATTTATTTTCTCGAGAAAAGTAAGGTGACGATCTTCATATTCCTTTATAAATTGGTAGGGGATTTCAGGTAAAAGAGTGGGAAATACAGTCTTACCTTTAATACTGAAAGCATTTTTGGAATGGAGGAATAATTGAATGCCGAATTCCTTTTCTTTAAACAGGATAGCTGCAATTTGGCTTGCGACCTCCGTTTGAGATTGTTGATCTAGATTAAATTTGAGCCATTCCGGTAAGGGCTTACCTATATGCTCCCCCCCCTCTTCCATTGCCCATCCCCCTTTGCCGCTTACTGCCAAGCTTTTTATGCCGCTAACTCCAATACTTGCTCTTAAATCTCGTGGACACCGTTCGTTTATAAAGGAAGGGTAGTAAGTGAATACGGTCTTAGTTTCAACTGATAATTCGGGATTTTTTTCGTCTAGTAATATAAATATAGCAATGTCACCCACCGCTTGAATAAAAAAGAGATGAAATGTTCTTTTGTCAGGAAATGTAAGTTTGTAAGTTGAATTTCGCCTTAGAGTAACAGCATCGATTGAAGTTGCAGGCACTTCAGGAGAAGCTAGCAGGGGCTGAAAGATTCTTAAAAATGTTTTGTTCTCTAAAGAGATTTTTTCCCAAACAGACTTTCCTAATTCGCGTTGGGTGAAAATTTTTTTTGTAATTTTATACATTTTTAAGAGAGCTTCAGGATTGTCTTGCAAGGTGTTTCTCATATTCCATAATTTATTAATGACCGTATCGACATCTTCAATAAATTCTTTCACTGAAAAAGAGGGAGGGTTGTCTAACCTTGAAAGAAGAGAATTTTGAATTCTTAATAAATCCTCTAGAGAGGAAGGGCTCATAACGTTCATAGTTGATCCTATTTAAGGTTAACTCTAAATTAGCTTAATAGTTGTAGACTTACTTTTTAACAAAATTTATAAAAAAGTAATAATTCTTATTTTACAAGATAATTCTTAAAAAATCTTAGCAATGTCAACTCTCCATGGGGCAGACATGATGAATATTACGACAGAAATCGTGCTTTTGCTTCAAAAAAGAAAATTCCTCATTTGCCTAGAGACTACAAGAAAATGTTTCCGTCATCATCAATAAAATTCAGTATTTAATCTTAAAAAAAGATTTGCAGCAAATGAGTGACTTATAGAGCGACTAATTAACCTTATAGCTACAGAGGGCTGTGTTGAAACATTGAATTTTTAATACAGCCCATTCACCCTATTCCCAACGTTGAAGAGATTTTCTAAGAATTTAAAAAAGGAAGTCTAAAAGGACGCTTGGGGATTGGTGAATAGATTATTAAAAAAAAGCGAATGATCTGGATACAATAAATCTTTTTGAAATTTACCTTCTGTGTTCGAAGGAGTTAAACGGAATATTCATTACCAGGTTACTTCTTGCTGAGTTCCTTACTTTAATGAAAAAAGATCAGATAAATAAGATGAGATGAATAATTATAAAACATGAAATAAATTAAATGATGGCTGAATCTATGTAACATTTGATTTTCAATAGAAAAATTGATATAACAAAGTAAATACTTAAGGATTTTTATGGTAGACATTCATGGGTTTTCAGAAGGGCAATTTGAGTCTCTGAGAAGTAAAACGAAAAAAGAATTTCCTAATGTAGTCGCGCGATCACTTGCCAATGCAAAGGTTCTCGGTAACCGGATTATTCATTTTTTCCGAAAATGCGAATGGGTAACCGATAAAAAATTGGCAAATTGGGCCATCACGGAATTTGAAAATTTTGATCCTACCAATGGTGATCCTAATTATCGGTTGACAATTCTTAAGGTTGACGCATTATGTACCAAGGCATTGCTTGCAGCTAAAGAAAATTCTGTCTTGCTTACTAAGTACATTAATATGCACGAAAAAATTTTCCCTTCAACCACTGAAAATAGTGAGGGTTCTGCCCAAAGCATTAGAGAGGAAAATCGTCCTGAAGAGCAAAGCTCTGAGGGGGATCCAACTAACAGTGAGAAAGATACTGAAGGCAGAGATAGCGAGGGGAACGACAACCTGAGCCAAGGAGAATCGCCTCATCGCGATTCACAACAAACCCCGAGGAGGGAATCAACAACCCCTACCTTCAATGGCGCTCGGGGAAATTTTCTTGATGGACGTTCTTCTTCGTTGGCTAATAGTGTCTCAGGAATTGATGATAAAGAACCTCCTTTGCCAGAAAAGCCTCAACAACCTTCCTTAGACGAGCTTCCCTCTACTCAAACAAGAATTGAGGAAGAAGATCGTTTTGAGGGAAAAGGCTCTGCTGGAGATTCAGATACTAGTGGAACAGACACTGACGAAAGTGAGAAAGAAGAAGAAAGTCTTCTGAGTAGAAGAGAGCAAAGAAACCGACCCACTGAAAAAGAAGACTTAGATAATGTAAATAGAGGCTTCGATAATGTGGAGCCAGCAGAAGCTCAGAATGGATCACCACCAGGATTCGTTGCTCTAAGTGGTGATGAGCAGCCTTTTCAGCCTCCTAGCGCTTTCAACATTGACTCAGTCGCGGAAGGATTACCGAGCATGGACGAGGAGTTATCCGCATTTCGTAAAAGCTTGTCTGAGGCTCGTAAGCTGATTTTTAACAAGAAGTTTAGTCTCATGCCCCAATTAGACTTTATCCGATTTACCGCTTATTGGTTAAACGTTAGCCTTAGCTTAAGTAATCAGAATGAAGCGAAAAATTTGCAACAATTTAAGCAAGACCTTATAGGGAAAATTTCTCTTCAAAATGCGAATTTATTTTTAAAAAGCCATCCAGAGTTTAAGGAAAGCTTTTTAAATATGAATGTTCATTTTGCTAGAAGAGAGCTATCAAAGCAAGAAATTTTAGATATTAATTTTTTGAAAAAAGTGAATGAACTTGTCATAAACGAAAGCAAAAAAATGCCTCCCCTACTTGGAGGCGCATACCGCGATCGTTTTTTATTGGGAGTCGCCCCTAAAGTTGATACGCTCATTCGCTCAGACGCAGCTCAGAATTTGAATAAGAGCGAATTGGCGTTTTTGAAGGCTTTCTATTCGCAAATTAAAACCGCTCGATTTCGTAAAGCTAACTCTAAGGAAATAAACGAAGCTATCAAAAGTCTGCAACTTCCTTCAGGTGTAGCTTTAAAAACGGAAGATTTTTTTAAATTACTTAAAGGTTTTGAAGATCAAGAAAATAGAATTAAGAGTATTCTCGCAGGTAGGTCTTTTAGCGATTTAAAAAGAGATTTTGAAATCGATGAAGTATACGAAGTCTACCTTATTCTTAAAAGCTTTAAAGGGAGGATTAGTGATTCCCGTTATAACAATATCATTATCCAATTTGGGAAAATGTTTAGCGTAGGCACTCTAGAACTTACCTTAAGAGAACACAACCCGAATTATAAGCCAAATGAGGAAGACTTTTCCTGGAGGCTAAAAACTTATTCCAATGAAACTGCAGATCAGTATGTAAGGCTAAAGCGTGGAAAAAAAATAGATGAGCTAGATGCTAATGAACTAATCAAGATTCACCATTTCCTTAGTGCGTTGTCCCGAAGAGGAATGAGGGAAAGCGAAGTAACCTCTCTTCTCAATTTATTTAAGAAGCTTTTAACTAGTAAGCAAGTAAGTGATCTTATTCAGAAAATTAAAGAATCTCAAGTACCTACTCGCCCTCAAAGAGGCCCCGAGAGTTTTAGACAAGTACCTTCTTTGGACAAGGGTAAAGAAAAATTAGAAGAAAGTGAAGAAGATCAAATATTTATTCAACTAGTGGGAAGCAGCCGTTCGAATGATGAATTTGTTTATCGCGAAACAGATGAGTTCCTTAATTCTTTAGAGAATAATTTTTCACAAACCCTTCAAGGGATCATTAATCGGGACCAGGGTATTGGAGAAAAACTACATGAACGCTTTAATGAGTCTTTAATTAGAAAACAGCTACAAATTCCGATTAATAAAAACGGTATTATTGAACTTGCTGACTCAAAAGTTTTGGACGAAATTGTTAGGTTGATCAATGAAATGTACCCATCAATCATTAAAAATGCGAAAACAGAGAACGATAAGCACCTTGTTGCTAGATTGATTCAAATTGGTTTGACAGGCGATAAAAGCTTAATTTCTGCTGACCTTCCTCACACATCCTTTATTTTTGCTATTAAAACCCCCTCGTTAAGTCATTCTTTAAGTTTTGAACCAATGAGTTTCTTAGAGTTTTACGCTAGAGGATTAGACAAGCCCTCGTTTGATAGAGAATACATTCAGAATCAATTTGGTGCTTTGTTCGTTAAGGATTTTATCCAAGCATCTACTATGATAAATATTGACGGGGAAGAATATAGTAATAGGAAAAAAAATCTTCCTCAAGCAATACAATGGCTTGCAAGAAAAACTGTTGAAAAATATCACAATGACCCCGAAAAAGTAACGAGAAAGCTAGAGAAATATAATCAGAGTCCATTTTTTAAGGACTTTGTAAATTCTTCTTTGCCTATTGTTTCCATTTTGATCCCACCTTATGCTTTAGACGAAGATCAAAACACTGTTATTCGCGATCTTATAATTGCATCTGACATTAGAGAAGGATTAAAAGATCAAATAGCAGATAGCGAACAATTGAAAAAGTTGCAAAAGCTAGTTCATTTACAACTTATTGAAAAAATAATGATTTTGAATCAGAAAACAATCAATATGTTTTTTATGAAAGTGCAGGAAGGATATCAGGAAGGATATAATGATGAGATGGGCGCATCCTCATTTTATCCTGATGTTACAGGGTTTAACTTTGCTTTGAATTCAGAAGATAGTGAAGTGGTCGAAATACAAATTGATTACGCGATAAAAGACCAAATAAGTGGCCAAACTTTGGTGCAGTCTTCTCTTTCAGGAAAGGTTCCTAGCCTTGAAGCGCCTGTAAGAGATACTGAATTTTCTTTAACTTCTGGGAAAATGCTATTTAGCTGGGAAAGTGATCTTGAGTCAATCACTAGTCCATCTTTAGTCGAAATGCAAAATACCATTCAAGAGTTGCATACTTTAGTCCAAGAAACTCCCCCCAACTTAAATGAGATTTTGCAACATATCCTTCAGCTACAATCACATTTAGAGCATTTTAATTCTTTGAAAGTAAGGGAAATGAAAAATGCTGCGCAATTGTTCGGCGATTTGCAAGTAGTCGATATGATTGTAAATGAAGCTTTAAATAGTGAAAAAGATGAAGAAAAGGTCTCTGACCTGGAAGATGTTATTGACATGCTTGAATTTCAAAAAGGATATCTGCTGGATTATATAGATTTAGCTATGGGATGGGAAAAATTAGAAGATGATGGTGCTTACTCTGAAAGCTTTCCAGGAATTATTCCCTTGATTGCGCGCTACGCAACTACCGCTGCTTCGAATGTTAAAAACTTATTGTTGGGTAAATTAAGAAATATAAATGAGCATGATCATCCTATTGTTAATCGCATCAAGTCAAGCAAGTATGAGAGCTTGATGAATAATCTTAAAAATTCTTTTCAGGGCTTTGACATTCTCAAAGATAGCCTCGCCAGAAAGGGAAAAGCACAATGGGTCATGAATGCTAAAATTTTAGCGCATTTAGATAGAGTTATTGGTGCTACTCAGAAAGTTGATATGGGTAAAAACGACCTTAATTATCTTACATTGATTAGGGATGCTTACCAGTTCGGTGCTATAAGAGAACTTAGAGAAGCCGTAAAACTATGCGAAAGTTCGGAAGGATTGGTGGATAAAAACTTAAAAATTTTTACTTACGAATTGGCATATAATCTTTATGTAAAAAATAATATGCATGCTGCTTCAGAGGCAGCATTGAACATGCTAAAAGACAACGGGGGTTCAGTCTCTAAGGCAGAGGTAAGCTCTAGTTCAGCACCGCTGTTTATCGGTAAACTACGTCGAACGTTGCAAACCATAGAAAATGCACCTGAAAAATACAAGACTAGCAAGATAAATAGACTGGCTAAAAGTGGCAAGGATCATGTTGCATATAACTTTAGCCCAATTGAGGCCGGTAACCCCCCTCAAATTATGGACAAGCTGATGATGGATAAGAAGAATCGAAAACACCCTATCACAATCATCGGAATGGGGTCTCCCACGATCCAGTGTTCTGCAGAAGCTATTTTTAATTATGAAGCTGAAATTGATCCAATCTTCAGAGCATATCTTCATGTGCTAGAATCACGTAACCTTCCTCACCTCTATGTATCTCTTCAGGATGCACGCGGAAAGAGTGCCGAAAAGCTAAGGAATAAGCCTATTATGGCTTTGCAAGATGACCCCGCTTTTGAAAAAAGCTTTTTCGCCATTACCTTTTCAAAAAATTCGCATTTTTATGAAGGCGAAGGCAGCCAATGGATGCCGACGTTTAAACAAGAATTGCATGATCAATTTTTTAAGTATTCAGTAGAAGAATCAGGGTGCTCTATCCCCAAGAAAGTGCAGGAGCAAATCTTAGCTAAAACGGGCACAACTTTAGAGGAAGTGAGCAAAAAAATAATCGATAATATAGAAAAAATTATTGATCAGGATTCAATAATTATTAGTGAGCATGAAAGAAAACTTTTTATAGAACTCTATTACAATCTTTTAACGACTTATATTGCTTCTAATCTTGATATACGTGTCATGAATTTTACTTGCAAAGATGGCATTGACAGGGGGATGGGAGCTTTGGCTTGGTTTGAATTTATGTGGATGATCGTCAATGATTTAGAAAATGAGGAGCAATCATTTAAAACCCTAGATATGATAGTGAATACACGTGCCTACTGGGTAAGGAAACGAGCAATTATGGAGGCAAGAGGAGAGAGGTTTTTTGATGACGCTACTCTTTTATTAGAGAAAATAGCATTGCCTGATAGCAGAAAAGGGTTTAAAGCGCTATTAAGAAGCGTCGTCCCTGACGTAATAGCCTCTGAACTAGAGTCCAGTAAGATCTAAAGATGACAGAGACAACTTTTACTAATTTTGTTAATCACAAAAAGATTTTAGAAGATGCGCTTGACGCAGAGGCTAATTTTCTCAATCGGAAAGCGGCCCTTTCTAAAAATCACGAGCGCCAAAAGCCTTTGGAAATGGATCACCGGCTTCCTTACAAAAGGGATGTCGACCGTATTCTCCATTCTAAAGCTTATGCGCGCTATGCTGATAAAACTCAGGTCGTCTATCTTGTCCAAAACGATCATATCACGCATAGAAGCCTTCATGTTCAACTTGTCAGTAATTTTTCTCGGGGAATCTCAGAAATACTTAAATTAAATACGGATTTGGTAGAAGCTATTGCTCTTGGCCATGATGTGGGGCATCCACCTTTCGGACATGAAGGGGAAGGGTATCTTTCGCAACTCTCCTTTGAATTTGGTCAAGGTCATTTTGCTCATCCAGCTCAATCTTGCAGATTATTTACTCATATAGAGCCGCTAAATCTAGGGTTTGCTGTCTATGATGGATTCCTTTGTCACGATGGGGGGATGAGTGGATGTTGTTTAAAACCTCATTTTAACAAGACCTGGGAGAATCACTTCCAAGAAGTAAAAGAGAAGGCGTTTAATCCCAATAAGAATTTTCTGCCGGCTACTTTAGAAGGATGCTTAGTAAAATTATGTGACACGATAAGTTACATAGGGCGGGATATCGAAGATGCGATTAGCTTAGGTATCTTAGACCGCAGCATCGTACCTAAGACCATTTTGGGAAATTCCAATGGAGAGATTTTAAGCCGCCTAGCTTGTGATGTCATTGAGCAAAGCTATGGCAAGGATTATATTGCCTTGTCGGAAGAGGCTTATCAGGCATTAGTAACGTTGCGACTTTTTAATTTTAAGAATATTTATCGCCATCCGAAACTTAAGGTAGAATCTACAAAAATCCGCAAAGCTTATAGACTGCTTTTTATTCAACTTTTAGAAGATTTACACAGCTTTGGAGAAAAGAGCTACATCTGGAAAAATTATATACATAACAAACCGGAAGAATACAGGCAATCCTTAGATCCAGTGAAAGGAGTGATCGATTACATTTCTGGGATGACTGATAAGTACTTTATCCGTACGCTTGAGAATCTAGTGATACCTCAACAAATTGAAATTAAGTGATGCATACATTAGTTTTAGACACTGCAACAGAAAGGGGCGTTGTCGCTCTTTGTCAAGATAGAAGCGTTCTATATGAAATTCATCTTCCCTTTGGTTTAAATAATTCAAAAGCTTTATTTGTAGAACTCGATAACCTCTTTAAAAAAACTGAGCTTTCTAAAAGTTCTTTAGAATTGATTATCTGCGGGCAGGGACCCGGTTCGTATACAGGAATGAGAGTAGCTTCCGCAGCTGCACAGTCCTTGAGCTTCGCCCTTCAGGTGCCTCTTATTGGCGTTCCGACAACCCTGGGGTTAACTCCGACAATAGATGGCCCGTTTGGTGCAATCATTGATGCTAAAGTAAGCGGAGTATACTTGCAGAAAGGGGAGAGATCAAAAGGGCAAGTAAGATTTACAACTCAACCCTCGATCGTTTCTTTAAAAGAGTTGCCTGCAATTCTGCAGGGCGTCCGTACTCTAGTCACTCCCAATAAAGAATTTTTGCAACCAAAAATTGAGGCTATCTTTGAAGAGGTGCTTCTTTGGGAAGAAAAATCTTTGTCAGTTGACCAATTGCTTTTTGCTGCTTTAGAAAGATTTAGCCAAAAAGATTTTTCTCAAGAGCAAAACCTGGACCTTCTCTATTTGCGTAAAACCCAGGCTGAAATCGAAAAGTCAGGGCATGTCTTCTAGTTGGATGTTTGCTACTAAAAATTTTCTGACTTCATCATTATTTGCTGACCAAGCTGTAATATAATTTTTTAGATTGAGCTGCCAAAGTTCTTCCGGGAGACTAGGATCGACTATTTTTAAGTTACCTTCACGATCCCACATGACATTTCTTGGAAAGAAGTCATTGATAACATCTCTTTTTTCTGCGAATGACTTTTCTAACCAAAATCTCACAAAGTCGAGCACTTTTCGATTTTGAGAAGATAAACTATCAAAAGGTTGCCCCTCTTCCCAATCGGCTGTAGAGACTTCTTTCTCCATTTTTTCGATAAGCCAAAAATTGCCATTTTTTATATTTTGAGAATCAATAAAATCTTGGGGGCACAGATAATAAGTTGGTAAAGGAATTCCATTTTCATGGCAGTAGGCAACAGCTTTGGCATCATTTTCTACTAAGTCTTTCACATCTTTTACACTGCATGTAGGGTTTCGCGTACGTAAAATCACACTTTGAAGATCAATGCATTGCTCCTTATAGATTAAAGTTCCAGGTTTTTCAAATTTGTAAATAAAATGATAATTTCCATTTTTGATCCTTATGACTGGATAAGGTTGCCCTTCAATATGCAAATGTCCATCAATAATCTGAGCTTCTTTAGTCACTACGGGCCCATTTCTCCTTCTGCCTCTTGAAACAGCTCGAGCACCATCCTCAGGGGGGGTAAAAACAGTTTGTTTAGAAAAAAGCTTTAATGCTGGAATTTTTTCGGAATCTTTCGATGAACTTATTAAAAATGAAGCTAAAGGAGAACGGTTTTTGGGAGTTCTAGAGGATTTGAATTCAGGCAGGGGTAAACCTCCTATTTCTTCCTGAGTTAGACTTTCAGCTAAGGATTTTTCTGAGCTGCTCTCTTCTATTTTTCTTTTTGCTGAAAGGGAGGGGGCTGGACTTAAAGTTTCTTCATCGGTAAACAGTGGGCGAGTAGCTTGGAGCACCCGTGAAATTTTTGAATCATTCGGATGCGTTACAAATTTTCTCTCAGTTTTTCCTAAATCTTCATGCTTTTCGTCGTGGGTGGTAAAAAGTGCTAAAGGGGCAATATTCTCTGCAAGCGCAACATGCGAGTTTAATGATGCTTTGGGCTCGGTTTGTATAATAGGCCAATTTGGGGATCTTTCACCTGTAGGGGAAGTCATATTTGCTCCATAAATTAAAAAATTATTCTAAAAATTAAATAATTTTAATTTATTTATTTATTTTTATTCTACCATTTTTTATTTTAAATGTTCTATTTGCCTTTCTTAATTGTTAAATTAAAATATTATCCATAGATAAAAAATGCTTGTGATCATTTATTTAAATCCATGTTTTAAGCTCGAAAGTTTGAGATAGCTAGGTGAAGAGAGTGTCTGTGATTGTATTCTTTCCCAATATATCTCACTATATCTAAGCAATGTATGAATAGCTCCGATCTTTTGAGATTTCTTATTAAGCTTTGAGTAGGACTTACTTATAAAAGTTTGTCCAAAAGTAGCTGTGAAAAAAGCGTTGGTGGTCAATTGGGACGAAAAAACCTTGAAAGGTTGTGGAAAAATGCCTCCTTTTTTAGGATTGCTTAATAAATGTTTTTGAGCTATCCTTTAATGAGCATATAAAAATAGTTGGCAATTATTAAAACAATATTGTGTATGGGCATTTAAGGCCTCCTTTTTCAGGAAAAGAGCACATACAAACACTTAAAATTGAAAGGAATGATCTTCAATGGCATTTGTTAAAGTTCGAATTGGTGAGCCCCTCGATAAAGCTCTGCGCGCGCTTAAAAAAAGACTTGATAAAGAAGGCGTGATGAAAGCTGTTAAAGCTCATCGCTTTTACTCTAAACCATCGATTGCAAAGCGTGCAAAGTCTAAAGCAGCTTTAAAATATAAAAAACAGCGTTAGACTTTTTTAGCCTTAGATAAACCATTTGTCTGAATTGGACACTTTTTCTTAGTGTCCATCAGCATATTTTCCCCCTTAACTTTTCAAACCTCAAACTTGGTAACATTAAGATGGCAGATTACTATGAAGTTTTAGAAATTGCAAAAAATGCAAGCCAAGATGAGATTAAAAAGGCCTATCGTAAAAAAGCCCTGCAATTTCATCCTGATAAAAATCCCGGTGACACTGACTCAGAAAAGCGGTTTAAAGAGATTTCAGAAGCCTATGAAGTGCTTAGCGATGATAATAAACGCTCCGTTTATGATCGCTATGGAAAAGACGGCCTCTCGGGTGCAGCTGGAATGGGTGCTGGAGGATATTCATCGATGGATGAAGCAATGCGTACCTTTATGGGTGCTTTTGGAGGGGGAGGAGCCGATTCGATCTTTGAAGCATTTTTTGGTGGTGGAGAATTTGGCGGAGCAACGGAACGAGGCGCTCGAATGCAGCATCGACAAGGTGCGAGCAAGCGTGTTAATATTAATATCACCTTTGAGGAAGCTGCCAAGGGCGTAGATAAAGAGCTAGCAATCACCAATTTTGTTAGCTGTCGTGACTGCCATGGTAAAGGCTCTGCTTCTCCAAGTGGAATTAAAAAATGTAGTCGCTGCGGCGGAAGAGGGCAAGTTTTTGAGCAGCGAGGTTTTTTTAGCATGTCTATGGCATGTCCTCAGTGTCATGGTGAAGGACGCGTCATTAAGGATCCTTGCAAAAGCTGCCATGGCGAGGGTCTAGTCAAGGAGAAACAACGCGTTAAGGTCCATATCCCTGCTGGTGTAGACACAGGAATGCGTCTCAAAATGAGCGGGTACGGAGATGCTGGTCAAGGTGGTGGACCAGCTGGGGATCTTTACGTGTTTATCAACGTGGAACCCAATGAAATTTTTGAAAGAGAAGGAAACGATATCCTTCTCACACTTCCCATAAGCTTCACAGAAGCTGCTTTAGGGTGTAAAAAAGAAGTTCCTTCATTATATTCACATACATGTCGAATCACTATCCCAGAAGGCACTCAAAATGACAAAATTTTCAGAATCAAGAGTGAAGGTTTTCCCAATGTTCATGGACAGGGGAGAGGGGATTTATTGGTCAAAATTTTTGTCGAGACCCCCACACATCTAACTGAAAGACAAAAACAACTTCTTGTTGAATTTGGAGCGCTGGAAAGCCCAGGCAATCAGCCTAAGAGTAAAGGGTTTTTAAACAAAATCAAGGGCTTTTTTAGTTAATTTTCAAAGACTTATTGGAATCAAAAATAAATGGCTTTGCTAATCGTTTCCTGAGGGGCACAGCAAATGTCTACTTCGATATTATTTTTTTTAAGGATGCTTTTCACTGTGGTTAGAGCTATTTCGGGTGAATTGCATTCGCTTGAGAGATGAGCGAGGTGAATGTGCTTCAGTTGAGGATGAGCAACTTCCGCCAAAATGCGACCGCAGTCTTCGTTCGATAGGTGTCCATTTCGGCTCAAAACACGCTGTTTATAGACTGTAGGACGTGGAGAAGCGTGAACCATCGAAGGTTGATGATTAGCTTCTAAATAAATATAATCACATTGTTGCAGGTGATTGCGCACTAGCGAGGTTGCAAATCCTAAGTCTGTGCAAAACCCTAATTTCAGCGAGCCTGTTCTCACAGTAAATGCTACAGGATCTAAAGTGTCGTGTTGAATGGTAAAAGGATGAATTTCTAAATCGCCAAACTCGAAAGTTTCGCCTGTTGAGAAAATTTTAAACTTTGGAATAGCGTTGAAAGTTTCAGTGATTCCTTTTGCAGTCTCATGGTTGGCAAAAACAGGAATGCCTTTTTTATATGCTAAGACTTTTAAACCTTGAATATGATCAGAATGTTCATGGGTAATTAAAATAGCATCAATTTCGCTAATATCTACGTTGATTTCATTCAATTTTTTTTCGATGTTTCTTGCGCTAAGTCCAGCGTCAATCAAGATCTTCGTTTGATTGGTTCCCAAGTAAATGCAATTGCCTTTTGAGCCCGATGCAAGCGGACAAAAGCCTTTCATTTTCACTCCTAAAATTTGGCGCTATTTATTCATCAATTCTTTAGCAGATGGCAGAACAACTAAGGAAAAGTAAGGGTAACTTTTACCACATTTTTACATATAAAATGAACCGCTTTATTCGTTTAAGGCTAGGTTTATTTGACGACAATCCTCCTTTAAGTAAAATGAGATTTTCTAAAAAATGGAATGTTATGCATAGCGCCCGTTTTATGTTACAAAAAATCAACGGACTTTTGGATGAGCTGATCGATGTCGCAACTGCCTTAGAGAAGCTGTCTTTAGAAGTAAAGTCCGAAGAAGAAATCAATACTCTACAGCTAAAACAAGAGCAAATCATTAATGAGCTTTTGCAGTTGGATGAACATTTGCATGGAGATTTTCCGGAGCTTGAGCATGAAAAATTAAAAGAAAAAGAACTTATCCGTTCAAAAATGGCAAAATTTCAAAAGTTAAATGATAGCTTTATTGACAATTTAGAAAACGGCTCAGGTTTAATCAATTTTGAATAAAAAATGAGGAATATTGGAAATTAAAGTTGAAATTATTTTAACAAGGGATTTATCGCAAATAGCCATTTGCATCTTTGTCTTTGCTTAAATACAAATGATTCTACTTTTAGATTTTGTTTCATTTGATTTTAATGAATTTCTTGGGTTCTACACATCTTCTTGGCTGGGTCGTTTAGTAACAAGGATTTTACGGGGTTTGCTGCCTTCTGCAGGCCCCACTATCCCCCGAGATTCGAGCTGGTCAATCAGGCTTGCTGCTCGAGCATAGCCGATTTTTAATTTGCGTTGGAGAAATGTTGTAGAAGCATTACCTGTACTTAAAATTATATCTTTAGCATCTTCATAGAAAGAGTCTTGCGTATTTGGTTCATCCATCGCTTCGATATCCGCTAAGTGTAGTTGGCTAAATGACTGGATCAAATAGTTGGGCTTTGCTTGCTCACAGAGCGTTTTTACAACAGACGAAATATCTTCATCACGTATAAAAGCACCTTGGGCTCTGGTAAGGTGTGAAGCTCCTGGTGGTAAAAAGAGCATGTCACCATTGCCAAGAAGCGACTCTGCTCCGACCTCATCTAAAACAATTTGGCTATTGACACGGCTTGCGACTTTAAAGGATATACGGGTTGGGAAATTAGCTTTAATTAAACCTGTAATGACTTCTCTAGAAGGCCTTTGAGTTGCCAAGATTAAATGAATACCGACAGCTCTTGCCATTTGGGCGATACGTGCAATTGGCGTTTCAATATCGCTGCTCGAAACCATCATCAAGTCTGCGAGTTCATCGATAATGCCAACAATGTAGGGCATTTTTTCTGGTACATCAATATCAAGTGCTGTTTCTAATTCGATGTTAATTTTGCGATTGTTGAAAGCCTCAATGTTACGCATGCCCGTAAGTTTTAAAATTTCGTAACGCTTCTCCATTTCTTTAACTAGCCAATTCATTGCGGTACAGGCATCTTTCGGCTCTGTAATAACTGGAGCTAGCATATGGGGTAAGGAAGTGTATGGAGTAAGCTCTACCTTTTTAGGATCCACCATAACGAGTTTTACCTCATCAGGTTTTAGAGTCATCACAATGGACATGACAATTGTGTTAATACAGACCGATTTTCCTGACCCAGTTGCGCCAGCAATAATGCAATGAGGCCATTTAGTTAAATCACTCATGACATAATCGCCGTTAACCGCCTTACCAAGTAAAATAGGAATGCGTAGTTTGGGATCTTGCTGATAGTGAGAAAGCATTTCTTTAAAGCTAACTTCTTGAGGGTATGGGTTTGGAACTTCAATACCAACTGCTGCTTTTCCTGGAATTGGAGCGATGATCCTGATGGATTTTGCCTCCATATTTAGGGCAATATCATTTTCAAGAGTTTTGATTTTTTGGACCTTTACGCCAATTGCTGGATGGACTTCAAAGGATGTGATTGTGGGGCCACAGTTGATTTGCCCGACCTTTGCTTCAATCCCAAAGCTTTGCAAGGTTTCCTCTAGGACCTCTGCTTGGCGTCGAAGGTCTTTCTTCAATGAAGATTGATCTACTTTCTTAGCACTTGTTAGCAAACTAGAGCTTGGCAGTTTATAATCATTGGGCTGGCCTTCTAAAGTTTCTTTTTTTAGTGCTTCTCGCTTTTTAGGAGATGGAGAAGAAGGCAGTTCTAAAGGGGGCAATCTTTTTGAGATAATTTTTTCCTCAGCAAATAAATCAAATTCTCCTTTTTTTGAAATCGAGGGACGCTGCGTTAACTCTGTTTCGGGTTTAATGGCTAACACCTCATGCTGTGAGGCAGAGGAGCTGCGCAAATTCACATAACGCATAAAATCGCTTGTCTGTGCTTGATTAAATGGTTCTGTTTTTATTAATGTACTTTTAGGTTCCATAAAGGTGCTTTTGGATTCCACTTCTGCAGGGGTTAGGGAAGTACTTTTCCATTCAATTTTATCTAAGTAAGCCTTAGCTTTAATCAGAACTTCTGACACAGAAATACCTGTTAAATAAAAAAGGCTGGCCAGCCAAGCAGTAAAAAATAAACCTGCAACGCCCACCCAATTTAGGATCTTTTGCATGTTTAAGAATGGTATGTCCTGGTAAAGATAAAAAAATGGGGCACCTCCTAAATGAAAGTGTAGATGCTTATCTTTTAGTGAAGGATAAAATATTTCATTGATTTCACTTGTAAAGGTGACATCGTAGCCTTCGATCACTGATAGCAGCATGGAATTTGATAAAATAAACAACCCAAAATATAGGCATTTAATCGGGAGCTGTTGAATATTCTTGTTTAAGAACAGTTGCCAGCCAATCCAGCCAATAAAGATACAAAGAAAGTAGCTGCTGAGTCCAAAAAGAGCGTGAAAGACCAAACCTATAGAATAGCCTGCCAGCCCAAGTAGGTTTTTAGACTCAGGACCAAAAGCAAAGCTTAAGAGGCTTAAAAAAAGAAAAAAAGCTGAAGAGAGAGCGATAAGCCCTTTTACTTCAGGAGGTGTTGAGGGAGAGACTGGGATGCTTTTTTTTGTTTTTTTTTTGGCCATAATTAATGAAATAAAAATAGAGTCAAGGAACCAACTGCGATACAGTACCAAATGAAGATCCTAAACTTATCTTTTATAGCGATTCGAATCAAGAGTTTAAGTGCGAAAAAGCCGGTCACAAACGCGGTTAAAAAGCCTGCGACATAGGTGAAAAAGCCTAAAGAATTAATTGTTAAGGTATTTCCTGCAAGAACTTCTCTGCTCTCCAATATAATGCCCCCAAGAATTGCCGGGATGCTAAGTAAAAATGAAAATACTACAGCTTTTTCTGGCTGCCATCCTAGCATTTTAGCTCCAGAGATTGTCGATCCACTTCTAGAAACACCAGGGAGGACTGCGAAAGCTTGAAAGCACCCAATCTTTAAGGCGTCTAGCAGAGAAGATCTTTGTGGACAATGCTCCCTTTTAGCGACTTTTTCACCCAAATAAAGAATAAGAGCGGTAGTGAAGAAAAAGTAGCCAAGAAACTCTACTTGATTAAAGAGCGATTTTAATGGATGTAATAGAAAAGCGATAGGGAATAACGGCAAAGTGCCACACCCAATCTGCAGAAGGGATTGCTTGTCAAAAAGGGTGTGTCTTATTTCCTTAAAAAAAACTATTAAAACAGCAAAAAGAGTTCCAAAATGGCAGATCAAATCAAAAAGAACATATTTTTCAAGATTTTCAAAGCCTAGTAATTTCTGAAACAAAATAAGATGACCAGAAGAGCTTACTGGAAAAAATTCTGTTACACCTTGAATGAGTCCTAAAAAGATAGCTTTTAGTGGGGACATCTTTGCAATAAGGAATGGATTTAAGATGGGCGATCAACGGGATTCGAACCCGCGACATTTGGAACCACAATCCAACGCTCTAACCAACTGAGCTATGATCGCCATGATTTAAAGTTAGCTGCTAGCTTATCTTGCTCATTATTTGAGCTGAGACAATTATTCTACAAAAATTCCTTTTTTTTTCAAGATGAAAAAGAAAAGTTTTTTCCCTGTAAGGGATGATGAAGGGGAAATAAAAAATAGATTTACATTCTTAGACTGATTAAAAAGGAAACAAGCGCCATTGTAGAGATTATCCAAGCATAAACAGCAAGCAGCTTGCATTAAGAACGAGCGGGTCTTCTGGTCCTTGCGTTTTTTAATTCACAATTTGAGTTTAAAATGTGACAAATTTGTGTAGCATTGCTAGAATGCTAATTTTATAATTTATTGTTCTTGTTTCTGTAAAGGAGACTTTGTACAATGCGTAATGCAGTTTTTGTTAGCAACTAACATAAGCTAGGAGCGCTAATAAGAAATCACAAAATTCCTTGCTCAATAAAAACGGGCAATATTGATGCTCTGGATTGTATAAATATAATGCTTATCTTTTTGAAGAGGAGCTAAACTTGCTAGGTTGTGGTAGAAACATGGATCATCACGCTACAGATTTTTATCAGTCAACCTCTGAAGGTTCTCCGAGAGGCTGCTTTCATAGAGTTATTGCCTTAAACAATACACACGAACATAAATGGGAAGATGTTGGTCAGTTAGCCTCAACCTTACCTAAAGGTTGGTTTGAATTGGCGTCTCTTAACACCGATGATAAAATTAGCTTTGTTAAAGAGTTTTGGATTTCAAAGCTTACTCCCTACTCTCAATTTACCAAATCGCTTCTCGCCTTTTTTGAACGTTTAGATGATATTGGCATTTACCTAGTTCAAAAAAAATTCGATGACCCGTTCGAATGCCATATGATTTATAGCTTAAGAAATAATGGAGGATTTTTCAAAGGACTGCCTCCTGTTAAAGAATCTGACTTAATGAATTTAAAGCAAAACTTTTCCGAAGTTATTCTTCCAAAAGATTTTTTACAATTCCTGCTTATTCACGACGGTTTTTGCAAAGCAACCGATACAGGAATGATCCCTTGCAATCAGTTATATGGAAATTACATTGCTTTGCAAAAATTGCTAGCGCGTGAGGACTCTGTTTTTACAAACAGTGGGGATATGGTAAACCCGAAACTTCTCATTCCCTTTTATGAATCCTTCGGCATGCCCTTCTTTCAGTGTTTCTGGGGAGAGTGGTATCCAGAAAATGAAATGGGTAACGTTTACTTCTCTGGAAAAACAAAAACTATTTCTAACGTTAAATGTCGTGATCCTAGCTCCGAAAATATGGCTTTTCCAACCTTTCGCTCTTGGTTGAATTTTTATCTTGAAACAATCGAATAACGCCCTATGTATATTGTTGAAGATCTGTTGCGTGCCTACAGCAAGAAGTTAAGTTTGGAATTAGTAGCTGGTAAGGAAGGGGTAAAAAGGGTAATTAGAATTCCCGAAGTTCAAAGGCCTGGATTAAGTCTAGCTGGTTATTTAAAAAACCATGCTCGCAAACGTATTTTAATTTTTGGGCGAGTCGAAATCGAATACTTAAGAGATTTGTCTCCAAATGAACGTATTAAACGCCTAGAACCACTTCTAACAGCTTTAACTCCAGCGATTATCGTTGCAAGGGGCTATCGTCCTTTGAAAGAAATGCTTAATTTATGCAATTTACTTGCTCTTCCTTTGCTTAGAACGCCGTTGTCTACGATGAGTTTGATCGGTAAAATGACATTGGCACTAAATGAAGAATTTTCTCCTAGCATGACCTGTCATGGAACATTAGTTGAAGTATTTGGTGTTGGAGTCCTCATACAAGGAGATTCATCTGTTGGGAAAAGTGAAACGGCTCTTGGGCTGATTGAAAGAGGCCACCGATTAATTTCAGATGACATTGTAAAGGTAAGAAAGAGAGAAGATAATTCTTTAGAAGGTTTTGGAGCTGAACTAACCAAACATCATATGGAGATTCGAGGTATCGGCATTATCAATGTAGCCAATTTATATGGTATTGTGTGTGTTAGAGAACAGAAAGACATTGAGATCGTTGTTAAACTAGAAGAATGGGATGATACGCATTTTTATGATAGAGTAGGGATCGATGATAAGCTGTGCGATATACTTGGTGTTAAGCTACCCTTTCATATTTTACCTGTTAAACCAGGAAGAGACGTTGTATTATTACTGGAAACGGTTGCTTTAAACCACCGATTGAAGATGATGGGATATAATTCAGCTAAGGAATTTCATACAAAATTAACTGAGACAATAAGTAGCAAAGGAAATAAAAGTCGATTTAACGGCTATAAAAAATTAGCTAAAAGCCAAAAATCATGAAAATTTCTGCAAAATTAATCGTTAAAAATGAAATGGGATTGCATGCTCGCCCTGCCGCTGAAATCGTCAAGTTATTGCTAAATAGTGAAAGTGAGGTGACTTTTATCCTTGGTATGATGAAAATAAATGCCAAAAATATCCTGGGTATCTTAATGCTGGCAGCTCCCAAAAATTCCGTAATTACGGTAGAGATAGTTGGACATGATGCTAAAGAAACAATGGAAAAATTAAAATTTGCCTTTGAAGAAAGATTTGGGGAATAGATGTCTACAACAACTTTGGCAAGCACAGAAGAAATGGTACTAAAAGGTACGCCTATTTGCCGTGGAATTGCTATGGGACAATTGTTTTTTATGGGAGCGATCGATGATGATATCCCCCATTTTTCCATCCCTCCGGCCGGTATAGATAATGAAGTCAAACGTTTTCGCGAGGCCTTAAATCGAGCTCGAGAAGACATTAAAAGATTACGTTCCCAGCTTGAAAGAGAAGCTGTACCAGAAGGAGCTGCAATTTTAGAGGCTCATCTGTTGATGATGCGAGACCCTTCATTGTCGACAGACATTGAAGAAAAGATCCGTCTCCACGGAAAAAATGCAGAATCCATTTTTTACAAGATGATTAAAGATTGTCGAGAAAAATTTAGCTCTCTTGCAGATCCCTATTTTAGAGAAAGAAGTAAGGATATCGAGGATATTTCTTGGCGAATTATGAGCTATCTTTGTGAGAAAAAACAAGTAGGTTTATCCGAAATCCCACAAGGCTCTGTCGTTTTTGCTCATGAGTTGACTCCTTCCCTTGTGGCAAGTGCCAATCGAGGAAAAGTTGCAGCACTAGTAACTGAGGCGGGTGGTGTCACTGCGCATGCAGCTATTGTGGCTAGAGCAAAGGGTATACCTTACGTGTCCAGCATTCCATTTGACCAACTGAAAGAAGCACAAAACGAATGTGTAATTGTCGATGGCAGAACAGGACTTGTCATTATCAACCCTGACGTGCGCACAAGAGATAAATACGTTACAAGTCTTGCTAAATTAGTGGCACAGGTCGATGCTTTAGATAAAATGGGTTCTTTAGAAGCTGAAACCTACGACGGTTTCCAAATAGGTCTTTGTGCCAACATTGACATGGACAATGAACTAGAGATGCTTCACCAGTACGGAGGAAAAGGCGTTGGGCTTTACCGCTCGGAATTTGTTTTTCATTCTTTTCAACGTTTTCCTACGGAAGAAGAGCAGTATGCAATCTATCACAACGTTGTTCAAAAGATGCATGGTTTGCCAATTGTTATTCGCACGTTTGATGTTGGCGGGGATAAGTATCTGATGGATCATCAGCCTCCTCCTCACGAAGGAAACCCTTTCTTAGGATGCCGTGCCATACGATTTCTACTTAAAGAAAAAATTATCTTTAAGGCGCAAATTCGAGCTATTTTAAGAGCTGCTGTACACGGGAGAGTAAGTATCATGTTTCCCATGGTGGCAGGCCTTACAGAGCTCAAAGAGGCAAAAATTGTTATCGAAGAAGTCAAGCGCGATTTAGATAAAGAAGGTATTCCTTACGGTAAAAGTGTAAGAATTGGCTGCATGATCGAAGTTCCGTCTGCGGCAATTATTTCAGATTTGTTGGCTGCAGAATGTGATTTCCTTTCCATTGGAACAAATGATTTAGTGCAATATTCTCTTGCTGTAGATCGAGCGAACCATGCGATGAGTTGCTTTTATACACCCACCCATCCAGGTATTATCCGTTTAATTAAGATGGTAGTAGCTGCAGCAAATAAACATGGCATTCCCGTCACAGTTTGTGGAGAAGTCGCTGCTGACCCACGTTTCACCCCCCTTTTACTTGGATTAGGTGTTCATGAACTTTCAGTAGCTTCTCTCTATCTGCCAGTGATCAAAAATGCGATTCGAAGTACTAGTATTGTGCGTGCAACCTATCTGGCTGAAGAAGCCTTAAAGCTAACCACATCACAAGAAATTCAAGATCTTCTAGATAAGGAATATCAGGAGACAATGCCTGAAGACTCCTTTTATCATTGTTAGCTGAAGCCGATATTTAGGATTTCTATGCAGCCAATGCCTTAGCGTGAATGGTTGGTTTTGCTAAAATACAGCGATTTCACTGTTCTCTACTTATTTGATAGACTTGTAGTTTGCGATTGGCGTACTAGATCCCTAACTGCTTCAATAACAAGCTCTGGCTGCTCCCAATGAATCATATGGCCGCTTTCAGAAGCTACAATATTTTTACCTTTTTTAGATTGAGCAGCCAGTTTTTTTTGTAATTTCGACCAAGTTTCAAGAAATAAATTCATCGTTTCCTGATCAAATCCTGGAATGGGATCGACTTTGCCAGCTGAAAGAACATAAAGAGGTGTATCAAACAGTGCGTGAGCTTTAGCTTTCATTTGTTTTAAACTCTCAGTAAAGTCTCTAAGCTCAGCATAAGCTGTGCGAATTGTTTTATTTTGACATTGTTTTGCATTTCTTAAGGCTCTTTGTGCGAGGGGATAAGTTTTCAAGTCACTTCCAAAAATGTAAGGAATGAGCCAGCGATGACTTCCAAAAGGTGCAAAAATAGATAGAGCGTGTAGTATTTCTCTATATGTCTCGTAGGGGATGAAGGGGAGTTTTTCCATTTGCTCTTCATGTGAAGCGTCAACAAGCACGAGTCCTAGCACATCTTTAGGGTATTCAGATGCATAAAGCCTAACATTTAATCCCCCAAATGAATGACCAACAAAAATGTATGGCCCTGGGATATCTAAGTTCATTAGAAGTTGATGAAGTTCTTTGATAATTTGGCCACTTGTTCTTGGCTCGGGTCCAGGATCGCTCCACCCATATCCTGCACGATCAAAAGTCAAAACACGAGCAAACTTGGCAATTTCTGGTTCGACCAAAATCCAGTCCAAGCTATTGCAGCCCATGCCGGCATCAAGAACAACTAACGGCCCTGCTTCTCCTGTGATGTTAAAATGGATTCGGTAGCCGCCTATATCTATAAGTTTTCCCGGTGCTGGGAAACGATTTTCATCTATAGTCGTCAATGTCAACTGATAAAAAAAACTTAAAAAGGTAAGAGCACAAATTAAAACACAAAAAAGGACAGAAGCACGCTTAAGGATGGCTAGAAGCATATTAAAATTTTAGTGTAAAACTTTAACTTATGTTACCCCAAGCTATGGATTAAAAGTAATAAATAATTAGAAAGAATAGTCCTCTGACCTGCTATTTAGAAACATAGCAGGTCAGGCAATTTTATAGACATGTTGGATTTAAAGCTTAAATGGTAGGTTTTGCATCCCTTGAAAGCCTTGCATGTTTGAGGAAGATTTGGAGTCGAGTTTGCTTTTGGCATCTTGAAATGCTGCCTTTATTAAGTCTTCCAAACCTTCAACATCTTCTGGGTCAACGCATTCAGGTTTAATCTTTATACTTTTAACAGTGTAGTCACCCAACAAAGTAACAGTAACGAGTTCTTGACTGGCAAATCCTATTACTTCAGTGTTTTCCATATCTGTCTGCATTTTATTGAGCTGCGCTTGCAAAGCTTTGGCTTCCTTTTTCCTTTTTGAAAATCCTGTTCCCATGTTTCCTCTAAATTAATTTTTTCGAATTCTTCCATCAAGCTCTACCGAAGCAAATTGTAATAAGGTGTCATACTGTGCTTGTTTTTGCTTGCTAATGGCTAATGATTGTGGTGAAAATGTTGGTTTTTCTTCAGGCAAAACTTTAGCGACAATAACGGTTTTTTCTTTAACTATTCCATTTAAATCTTCAAAAGTTGGTGAGGGATCTTCACTTACATGAATTTCAGAAGATTTTATTGGCAAAGTAGGAGTTACGCTTACAAAAGTTTTTGTTGTTTCTTGGAGAAGCGTTGTTTGAGTTAATTGATTATCCATTAATGCTGAAGTGTTTTGAGAAGAGGGGGGTAAAACGTTTGAATCCTCTTGTATTTCTTGGACTTTTTGTTCAAGTAAAGCAAGTTTATCTACGATTTGTTCAATTGGGATGCGGCTGTGGCTGCGGATAATTCTCAAAAGCAGCGATTCTATCGCGATCCGGAGTGAGGGTTGCTGGCGAATTTGTTGATGAGCTTCTATACAAATGTCAAGAATCATTAGCAACTGTTCTTTCGAATAGAAATTGGCGGATATAGCGTAACGCTCCAGCTCATCCTGGGTCAAAGGGAGAAATATAGAGTTCTTTCCCGACAGTTTTATAATACTTAGATTACGGAAATGCTCCAGTAAACCTTCCACAAAAAAAGGTAAATCCTTGCCCTCTGAAAAAAGTTGGGCGGACAGATGAAATGCAATTGCAAGATTTCCGGCTTTTGCCTCGTGGTCAAATGTGAAGAAGATTTCTTTTGAAACGACTCCTAAAGCTTCAGCAACAGTTTCTTCTTCTATGGCGCCTTCATGGTAGGCTAAAATTTGATCTAAAATAGATTCCGCATCTCTAAGCCCCCCCTCTGCTTTGAGGGCGATTTGGCGCAACGCAGGTTCGGAAACTTCGCGATTAAGAATTCTTATTACATTTTGTAGTTTTTGGACAATGGTTTCAACAGATAGACGTTTTAAGTTAAACCTCTGGCAGCGACTAAGTATTGTGGGAAGAACTTTATGCGGTTCTGTGGTTGCAAAAAAGAACTTCACTTTAGCTGGGGGTTCTTCTAGCGTTTTCAATAAAGCATTGAAAGCTTCTTTGGTAAGCATGTGAACTTCGTCTATAATGTAAATCTTAAATTTTCCATTAGAGGTTGCATAAGCCACATTATCATTAATTTTGCGGATATCGTCTATGCTACGATTAGAGGCCCCATCAATTTCCAGGACATCTAGCGAACTGCCGCTTAATATCTCTCTACAAGAAGCACATTGGTTGCAAGGTTCAAGATTTGCAAGAGGGCACAGGCAATTGAGGGCTTTTGCAAAAATTCTAGCCAAAGTCGTTTTCCCAGTTCCGCGTGATCCACAGAAGAGATAAGCATGAGCTAATCTCTCATACTTTATTGCATTTTTTAAAGTTGTAACGATGACATCTTGCCCTACAACTTCATCAAAGGTTTGAGGTCGGAATTTACGTGCAATTCCTTGATAATCATTCATTTATTTTTGTCTCGCTTTCCATGCGTGTTCGATCATGGTTGGAAGGTCAGGATAGCGGGGCTTCCAATTTAGCTCTTTTTCAGCTTTAGAGGCATTCGCTAATAAAGTGGGAGGATCCCCAGCTCTGCGTTTTCCAATAATTATTTTTACTTCTTGTCCCGTAACTTTTTCTGCGGCTTGTATTACTTCCCAGATACTAAACCCTTGCCCATTGCCAAGATTATAACAGGATTCACCACCATATTTGAAGAGTTTTTCCATTGCCAAGATATGAGCGTCTGCAATGTCAGCAACATGAATGTAATCTCTTACACAAGTTCCATCTCTCGTTGGATAATCTGCTCCATTAATGACCAAGCTTTTTGTTTGTGTAATGCAATTTAGAACAATGGGTATCAGGTTGCCCTCATTGCTTTTAAAAAGCTTGATTTTCCCTTCGGGATCTCCTCCTGCAGCATTAAAATAGCGAAGAACTGTGTAGCCTATCCCATAAGCTGTGAAGTAGTCATGGAGGAGAGATTCTCCAATTAATTTTGTTTGCCCATATGGATTAATCGGCCTGAGAGGGTCACTTTCTTGGATCTTCTCCTGAAATGGTATCCCATAAACTGCTGCAGAAGAAGAAAAAATAAAATTCTGGATCTTATTTTGATACATCGCATCGAGCAGACTTAATGTCCCACAGACATTGTTTCGATAATACTTTGAGGGGTTTGAGACAGATTCGCCAACATAGGTATTAGCTGCAAAATGCATGACAGCTCGAACTTTTTCTTTTCTGAAAATCTGATGTAATAAATCAGTATCGGAAATGTCTCCCTTAATAAAGTTTCCTTTCTGCACTGTTCCCTGATCACCTGTGCTAAGATTGTCGTAAACAATTGTAGAATATCCCCTTTCTTGTAAAAGTTGGTTGACTTGGGATCCTATAAAGCCTGCCCCTCCTGTGATGAAGATCGTTCCTTTTTTCATTGAATTTTAGCCTAACTGAGATTGCTTTTTGAGGATTTTGATTCAAAAAGCAATCTTTTACCATCGAAAAATGCATTTTTTCATTAAAATGTGTGATCGGTCAAAGATGTATTCAGTAAGTTAAAATTCTTTAATGCTGCCATGTGATAATCAAGACAGGTTGCTTAAATTCGCTTAAATCAGCAAAATTAAGAAATGATAAACATTAAATACACATGTGATGAACGATAAAACAAGTAAACTTCAAAATGATACTGAACTTAAATTTTCCCGAGAACAGGGATTTTTTGATAAAAGCATCGGTGTAACTGCCTTTATTGGCCTTTTTTTTTGCTCAGCTCTTTTTTTGGTGCTGCATTTCCGAGAAGTTCGTTTAGAAGTATTGGACTTAAATGCTATTGCTCCAGGGTATGTTATAGCTCAGGTAGATACTGATTTTTTCGATGAAGAAGCTACAGTTATCCTAAGGCAAGAGGCAGTGCGTGACATAGGTAGAATTTATAAACTTACTGAGGATCAAGTTACCCAACGCGCAATAGAATTTGAAAATTTTCTTATCAATAACCCTGACTGGAGTAAAAAACTTGAGAGAAATACTCTTGAAGAAATTTATGATGCTCTAAATAAAATTGGCGCAGTCATTTTGAGGCTGCGCTTTACTGATGCCCGTACATTTCAAAGAGCTAAAGAGGTTGGTTTTGAAAATGAAATCTTTCAAATTTATAACCTTGAGGAGGCTAGTGAAGAGATAAAGTTGCCCAAAACGACTTGGGAATATGTTTTTAAACTCGCTTTTCCTCATCAGGGCTCTCCTGATCCTAAGGAAGAGCTAGTAATGCAGTTTTTAGATGAAAAGGAGTGGAGGATAGAAGAAGATGTGGCTACTGAACAGGGGTTAAGACGCATTGTTCAGATCAACATCCCTGAGAAATATACCCATATCAGTATTGGAAGCCGAGTCATTGATCCGGGAGAAAAAGTAACTGCTCGCCACCTAGCGATAATGCAAGCTATAGAGAAGGAATTAGGAGAACGAAGGCAACTGTGGAACCCATTTACCTTGCTAGGCAGCTTAATTATGAGTTTGTTACTAATTGGTCTTTGCAGTGCCTATTTCAAAATCAACTATCCTCAAGTTATCGCTTCAAATCGAAAGTTATTTTTAGTCATTTCAATCGTAGTACTGACCTTAGGCTTAGCGAAAGCCACAGAGTTTTTCATCCTAACTTCTAGCTCAAGGCTTATCCAATCTGTTAACTATCCTGTTTTTGTCCCATTTGCAGCTATTTTATTAGCAAGCCTTGTCAATGTAGGGGTTGCAACTTTTGCTTCGGGTTTTCTAGCTATTGTTCTCACGATGACTTTGGTGTTTGAGAATGAGGGTTTTATTATCATTAATTTGATGGCGAGTGTCCTTGCAATCTTAACGACTAAAAGCCTGCGAAGGCGTAAAGAAATTTTTGTTGTCTGCTCCAAGGCATGGCTTGCATGTATTCTTGTTTCTATTTCTTTACATCTTTATTCTGGAACCTTTTGGCACTTTTCTGTCCTTGCAGACACGCTAAGCACCGGGGTCTTTATGCTTCTCACAGCTATTCTTGTTGTGGGATTGTTGCCCTTACTGGAGTCTTCATTCAAAGTGATGACTGATGCAACCCTGATGGAATACATGGACCCAAACAATGACTTGCTTCGTAGACTATCTATTGAAGCTCCAGGTACCTATCAACACTCAGTCGTAGTGGGTAATTTGGCTGAAACTGCCGCTCTTGCTATCGGTGCTAATGGTTTATTTTGTAGAGTGGCGACTCTATTTCATGACATTGGTAAGATGGCAACTCCTCAATATTTTACAGAAAATCAACAAAGTGGCATGAATGTTCACCAGCTTTTAACACCTTTAGAATCAGCCCAAGTGATTATTGCTCACGTTCCCGAAGGTGTAGCAATGGCAAGAAAGGCGGGGCTTCCAGAGCAATTCATCGATATTATAAAAGAGCATCACGGGACGACAATCGTTTATTATTTTTATCGTAAATTTATTGATCTTGGAGGAGATAAAGATCAGGTAGAGCAATTTAGATATGCTGGTCCTAGGCCTCGCAGTAAAGAATCAGCGATTATAATGATTGCTGATACTTTGGAAGCGGCTTCTCGTAGTTTAGATCACGTCAACGAAGAATCTTTAACAGAGCTAGCAAGCCGACTTATTCGGGAAAAAGCAGATGATGGACAGTTTGATGACTGTTTGCTGACTTTTGAGGAGCTAGCAATTGTAAAAGCGACTTTAATCAAGTCTCTTATCGCTTTTGGCCACACGCGAATTAAGTATCCCAAAAGAGAAAAGGAAAAATCCGCAATGGGTATAGATGGATAGTAAATTTTCGTTAGCATTAGTCACAGGCGCTTCCTCTGGCATTGGCGAGGCCTTATGCAAGCTCTTTGCAAAAAAAGGGATTTCCTTAATCGTTGCGGGAAGAGATGAAAAGAGGTTAGATGAGCTGAAAAAAACGATTAATCAAAAAGTCTCAATGCGAATAGTACCTGGGGATTTAAGCAACTCTCAAGATGTAGAAGTTTTGGTTAGTGTGATTCGCGAAATGATGCCTGATCTTGTTATTAACAGCGCTGGCTTTGGTTTGTACGGGAACGCTTTAAGTCACTCCATCGATCAGCAGTTAAAAATGTTGGACGTTAATTCTAGGGCTTCCTTGCAGATAACCCTTAGCGCTGTTGATACCTTGCTAAAAAATCATAGATCAGGAGTCGTTATGAACATCTCATCATCAGCTGGGTACCAAGTATTTCCTGGGTTTTCTGTTTATGCTGCCTCTAAAGCGTTTGTGAATTCTTTCTCTCAATCGTTGGATTACGAATATAAAGAAAAGGGAATTCGTGTGCTAGCTTCTTGCCCCGGGTTTATAATCACAAACTTCGCTGAACGAGCAGCGGCTCACTGTCAGAAAGGTCCATCAAGTAGAAAAGGGATGGATGTTGAATATGCGGCAGAGGAAATTTGGCAGCAAATTCAAAGGAAAAAGCCTTTGAGAATCTTTAACTGGAAATACCGAATTGCAGCGGCTTTGTCACATTTCATTCCTACAAGTTGCTTAGCCCCATTGCTTCATAGAGAAATCTACAAGAGAATAAAAAATTAGCTTCCCTTTAATAAAAATTGCAAGGCGTCTTGTTTCATTCGCAAGTGAATGCTATAGAGGCCATTGGCGCGATTAGGAGTCAAACTAGCGCTTATACCTAGTTCTTCAAGATAATTTGGCGGACATTTTAAAATTGTTTCGGCAGTCTCTCCGCTGTATACATTGAGCAAAAGGGCCGCAAGCCCTGCGGAGATTAGAGCGTCAGAGTCGGCTTTATAAAAAATTTTTTCTCCTTCTTTAAAGGAATGCAGATACATATTACTCTGACAACCACTTACTTTATTACAGGCAATCTTGAATGCATCATCTAAGGGGGCTAGCTTACGCCCAAGTTCAATGATTTTTGCATACTTTGATTCTTCAGAGGTACAAGCTTCGAAAAGCTTTTTAATTTCATCTTGTTTTTTTGAACATTGCTCGTACATAGGTAACACTTGGCTCTTTTATTCTACTCTTTAAGGATAACACACAATCATCTAATGATCCAATTGTTCTTGGTTGACTGGTGTAAAGGGATTGACCTCGCTAACTCTGACCTTAAAATTGAATAATGTCTATCTAACCCTTTTTGGCATGTTCTTAAAGGATAAGATGGGGGATGCGCATTGGTTAATAGAGGATGTGTATAATATAATTTTAACGAAACGCTAAAGGCTTAATAAAACCTGAGCTTATATTCTATAAATACCTCTAGAATCCTGGAAAAAATTTGTTTAGCAAACTCCTACCCTTTCTTTGTTAACTTAAAGAAACTTTTGTAACTCATGATTCTTTTTTGACTCTAAAAGAAAATTGGAGAGATTTGTTTATGAATCCATAAGTTAACGGGTTGGGAGTAAGTTAAATTTAACTCTGCCCTGCTCAAAGATGAATATGAATTGAGTTTTTGTTGTTGACAAGGATTGGATAAAAAAACTCTAAGGCAAGGATATCCATTTTCCCTAGGATTTCAATTGACATTTATTCCTAAAATAAATAATCATTATCTCAAAATTGCTCGTTTACACCAGTTTAACAAAATCTATTCCAATAAAGAGTGATTTCACTCAAAAAATTTATCTGTCGCTTGGGTAAAACTGCAAAGTTTTTAGCCTGACTTGGGTTCTAAGGAGAAGGTTTTTTAGGGCTGTCTGTAATCTAGAGTAGCCGTTCAAATCTCAATTAAGAGAAAAATGACAAAAGAAGACACAATTAAGCTTGATGGAGTTGTAGAAGAGCTTCTCCCAAACATGACATTTCGCGTTACTTTGCAAAATGGACTTATGGTCATGGCTCATCTCTGCGGAAAAATGCGCATGAAAAATATTCGCGTTCTGGTAGGGGACACAGTGACAGTAGAAATGTCGCCTTATGATTTAACTAAAGCCAGGATTATTTTTCGCCAAAAATAAATGGCAAAAAGTGATTTGGGTTGATTTAATTTTACAAAAGTTCTACACTAACAAGCTTTTGAGTAACGTCTATTCAATTGCAAAGCTTTTTTTGCGAAAGAATTTTTGCCCAGATAGCTCAGTGGTAGAGCACTTGCATGGTAAGCAAGTGGTCGAAGGTTCAATTCCTTTTCTGGGCAGAACCTAAAATTTTGAAAACCAGCACACCTGGAGCCTATACGGAGGAAAACCAAAAATGGCAAAAGAAACATTTCAGCGTAACAAGCCGCACGTTAACATCGGCACCATTGGTCACGTGGACCATGGTAAAACAACGCTCACTGCTGCTATTACTAAAGTTCTAGCAAAAGCAGGTGGAGCAAAGTACCGTGATTATTCATCTATCGATAATACTCCTGAGGAGAAAGCGCGTGGGATTACGATTAACTCTTCGCACGTAGAATATGAAACAGACAATCGTCACTATGCGCACGTTGACTGCCCAGGACACGCCGACTATGTTAAAAACATGATTACAGGTGCTGCTCAAATGGACGGTGCAATCCTTGTTGTTGCTGCTACAGACGGTGCAATGCCACAAACACGTGAACATATTCTTCTTGCTCACCAGATGCAAGTGCCGGCAATCGTTGTATTCCTCAACAAAGTTGATATGCTTGGGGAGAGTGATCAGGAGCTCTTAGATCTCGTCGAGATGGAATTACATGAATTGTTAGAGTCTAAAGGTTATAAAGATTGCCCAGTTATTCGTGGCTCAGCTCTTAAAGCGCTCGAAGGTGATCCAAAGTATGAGGAAGCTGTTAAACAATTAATGGCAATCGTTGATGAAAAGATACCTACTCCACAAAGGGAAATTGATAAACCTTTCTTAATGCCAGTTGAGGACGTTTTCTCGATTTCAGGTCGCGGAACAGTAGCTACAGGTCGTGTTGAGCGCGGTGTTGTTAAGCTTAATGATAAGCTTCAGCTCGTGGGATTAGGCGAGACAAAAGATACAGTTGTAACTGGTATTGAAATGTTTAACAAGATGATGGATGAAGCACGTGCTGGTGAGAACGTTGGTCTCTTGCTTAGAGGTGTTAACAAAGGTGACATCGAGCGCGGAATGGTTTTAGCTGCTCCTGCTACATGTACTCCTCATACTGAGTTTAAAGGACCTGTTTATGTTCTAACTAAAGAAGAAGGTGGAAGACATAAGCCGTTCTTTACTGGATACCGTCCGCAGCTTTATTTCAGAACAACAGACGTTACTGGTACAGTAGAATTGCCTCAAGGAACTGAAATGGTGATGCCAGGTGATAACATTGAGATCAGCGTTAAACTTATCGCTCCTGTTGCAATGGAAAAAGGGATGAGATTTGCGATTCGTGAAGGCGGTCGTACAATCGGTGCCGGAACTGTTTCTGAGATCATAAAGTAGTTCAGACAATGATTTAGGGCAGGCTTGTTCTGCCCTATTATTCTTTTGGGTGTGTAGCTCAGCTGGTAGAGCAGCGGTCTCCAAAGCCGCCGGTCGGGGGTTCGAGTCCCTCCGCACTCGCATTAATGTTTGTGATTAACGGGTGCCTAACTGGAAATGGTGTGATGTGTGGTAACGGATGTTAAGTCTATGGAATTAAAAAAAAATGGGCAAATCTCACGTGTAGTTAGTGAAAAGACCAAAAAAAAATATAGACTGCGTGACTTTATAGAAGAAATAAAGCTTGAGCTCAAAAATATTAATTGGACAAGCCGGGAAGAACTAAAAACTTACACGCAAATTGTGGTAAGTGCAACGTTTGTGTTTGGAATGGGAGTCTACCTTGTCGATCTCGCAATCCAAGCGACACTCAATATGCTGACCTGGTTTACTCATTTGATATTTGGCTAATAATAAATAAGGCAGTAAGTCAAAATGCACAAATGGTATGTAGTACAAGTTTTTTCTTCTCAAGAAAAAAAAGTGAAAAAAGCTCTTGAAGAGCATCGCGAAAAAAAAGGCATGGCAGAGTTAATCGATGAAATCTTGTTGCCAACCGAAAATGTTTCTGAGGTTAAAAAAGGGCAGCAACATGTAATTGAAAAACGTCTATGGCCTGGATACCTTCTTTTAAAGATGTCTTTGAACGATGATTCATGGCAATACGTCAAAAATACAGTAGGGGTGATAGACTTTTTAGGTGGAGAAAAGCCTACAGCTTTGACGGATGCTGAAGTTGGGGATATTTTGAGGGATCTTGAAGATAAAAAGCAAAAAATTACACAAAAGCACAAATTCGCTATTGGCGATCGAGTTAAAATCACAGATGGTGTTTTCGTTAACTTCACTGGTACTGTTACTGAAGTTTTCCACGAAAAAGGGCGTCTTAGTGTTATTGTATCAATTTTTGGTCGAGACACACGTGTAGACGATCTTGAGTTCTCTCAGGTAGAAGAAGTTTCTGAGGATACTGAAAATTAATCTAAGTTTGCTTAAATCTTTGTCAGCCTCAAAGGTTTTTGCGTTAATTTGTATTTTAAAATAGGCATTAATTATGGCCAAAAAAATTGTTAAAGTGATCAAGCTGCAAATTCCTGCAGGAAAAGCTAACCCAGCGCCTCCAATCGGTCCAGCGCTCGGTGCAGCCGGCGTCAATATTATGGCGTTCTGTAAGGAGTTTAACGCGAAAACGCAGAGTATGGCAGGTGATATCCTACCAGTAGTTATTACTGTGTACCAGGATAAAAGCATTACATTCATCTGCAAACAGCCGCCGGTTGCTGAAATGCTTAAAAAGCAATTGGGTTTGGCAAAAGGATCTGCTGTTCCAAACAGGGATAAAGTAGGAAAAATCAAGAGAAGTCAAGCAAGACAAATCGCTGAAAATAAAATTCAGGATATGAACGCTGCGAGCCTTGAGGCAGCTACTGAAAGCGTGTTGGGTACAGCACGATCAATGGGAATTGAACTCGTTAGTGAATAAGAGAAAATAATATATGGGTCATCCAAGTAAAAGAACTCGGGAGATAGCTAAATCGTATGATTTTTCAAAAATCTATGCGGTAAATGAAGCTATCGAAATTTTAAAGAAATGCCCACCGGTGAAATTCGATCAATCGGTTGAAGTTTCTTTAAAGGTGGGAGTTGACCCTCGTAAATCTGATCAGCAAGTTCGCGGCACTGTATCATTACCGAATGGTACAGGAAAAAAAACAAGGATTCTTGTTTTTGCTGAGGGCGATAAGGTGAAAGAAGCTTTAGATGCTGGTGCAGACTATGCGGGTAAC
This sequence comes from Chlamydiales bacterium STE3, assembly GCA_011125455.1. Lineage (NCBI taxonomy): Bacteria > Pseudomonadati > Chlamydiota > Chlamydiia > Chlamydiales > Chlamydiales bacterium STE3. The sequence continues at coordinate 34,371 of VKHO01000030.1, forward strand.
GAAGAACTTTTAGAAAAAGTTAACGGGGGTTGGACAGATTTTGATGCTGTTATCACAACTCCAGGCATGATGCGACACGTAGGTAAGCTAGGTAAAGTTTTGGGGCCAAGAGGTTTAATGCCTACTCCTAAAGCAGGGACTGTGACTACTGAAATTGCAAAAGCAATCCAAGAGCTTAAAGCTGGTAAAATTGAGTTTAAACTAGATCGACATGGTATGATCAATAGTGCAGTTGGTAAACTCTCTTTTGCAATAGAAAAACTAGCTGAAAACGTCACTGCTTTTTTGGCAGCGGTACAAAAAGCTAAGCCAGCAGGTGCAAAAGGACAGTTTTTTAGATCACTAGTCATTTCTTCAACGATGGGACCAGGACTAAAAATTGATCTTCGCGAAATTCAGGCAGACTAGTGGAGAATTAGATGAGACAAGAGAAGCAGTACCTTCTAGATGAAGTAAAAGGACAATTAGACCAATACGGTACATTTGTCATTATGCAATACTCAGGCCTTACTGCCAATGCAGCCCATCAGTTTCGCCGCGATGTTGCAAAGCTTGGTGGAAATGTAGAAGTCATGCGTAAGCGCATTCTTTTAAAAGCCGCTGAGGCTGCAGGACATAAATTAGAGCTTGCTGATTTACCCGGACATGTAGGGGTTGTTTTCGCAGGTGAAGATTTTATTGAAACCGCAAAGCTTGTATATAAATACCGCCAAGAAACAGATAAAGCGATTAACGTTTTAGGTGGTTGCTTTGAAGGTAAATTGTATAACAGCCAAGATGTAGAAAAACTTTCAAAACTACCAAGCAAAGATGCAATGAGATCCGAGCTATTAGCTACTCTCGAAGCACCGATGTCACAAACACTGGCTGTTATGGAAGCGTTATTATCAAGCGTCATTTACTGCTTGGATAACAAAAGCAAGGAAGAAGCAGCACCGAGTGAAACTGCCGCATCCTAAAATTTTATCAAAAAGTTTAAGTAATTAGAGGTTAATACCGTGAGCAATAAAACAGAAGATTTAGTAAAGGCCCTCAGCGAATTGAGCGTCCTCGAGATGTCAGAGCTTAAAACTGCCTTGGAAGAGAAGTGGGGCGTTAAGGCAGCTGCAGCAGCAGTTGCAGTGGCAGCACCAGCGGCAGCAGCGGCACCAGCAGCAGAAGCAACTGACTTCCAGGTGACATTAGAATCAGTACCACAAGATAAGAAAATTGGCGTTATTAAGGCAGTAAGAGAGATTACAGGTCTTGGCTTAAAAGAAGCAAAAGATCTAGTTGACGGAGCTCCAAAAGTTCTGAAAGATACTGCTCCTAAAGCTGAAGCAGATTCAATTAAAAAGAAAGTTGAAGAAGCTGGCGCTAAAGTTTCCCTTAAAGGTCTGTAGTGCTTCTGAGGCATGTTCTTAAGGGGCATGCCTCTCTTTTTAAAGAATGAAGGGTAGTGGATAAAACAGCCATGTTTTATCCTTTTTCCTTTATCCTTTAAAAACCAAGGAGACCTTATTCATGTTGCAAAGGCCGCCGCACCGTGTTAGCGTTCTCGAAAAGGAAGAAATTATTGATCTTCCCAACCTTATCGAGATTCAGGTCAAATCTTATAATCAATTTCTTCAGTCCAATAGATTCGCAGAAGAACGCGAGAATTTCGGATTGCAAGAAGTGTTTACTGAGATATTTCCGATTAAATCGTATGACGAAAAAACTATTTTAGAGTTTCTTTCTTACAATTTAGGAGTGCCTAAGTATTCCCCCGAAGAGAGTATCAGAAGAGGAATCACTTATAGCGTTACATTAAAAGTGAAATTTCGCCTGACCGACGAGACTGGTATCAAAGAAGAAGAAGTCTACATGGGGACACTTCCCGTAATGACGGATAAGGGAACTTTTATTATTAATGGTGCTGAAAGGGTTGTCGTTTCCCAACTCCATCGCTCTCCAGGTATTTGCTTTGAGCAAGAAAGACATAGTCGTGGTAACATGATTTACTCTTTTCGTATCATTCCTTACCGGGGAAGTTGGCTGGAAGGTGCCTTTGATTCAAATGACTTAATCCATATTTACATTGACCGTAAAAAGCGTCGTCGTAAAATTCTGGCAACAACCTTTATCCGTGCTTTAGGATATTCCAGTAACACAGATATTATCGAAGAATTTTTTCAAGTAAAAAAGGTTAAATTTAAATCTGAAAAAGATTTCGAGAAGCTTATTGGTAGAATTTTAGCATCAGATGTTTTGGATGAGAAAAGTGGTCTTACCTTTGGAAAAGCAGGTGAGAAGCTAACCACAGCTATGCTAAAGCGCATCTTCGATGCAGGTATTGATAATATTCGCATTGCGGAAGATGCTGATGAAACTAGCCCTATCATCAAAATGTTAGCAAAAGATGCAACGGATTCTTACGAGTCAGCATTAAAGGACTTTTACAGAAAGATTAGACCAGGCGAACCTGTTACGCTTTCAAATGCTCGTTCAGCAATTATGCGCCTTTTCTTTGATCCAAAACGCTATAATTTGGGGCGTGTTGGAAGGTACAAACTAAATTCTAAGCTGCGCTTTGAAGTAAATGACGAGACCCTTCAAACAGTTACCTTAACTAAAGAAGATGTTATTGGTGCTTTGAAATATTTAATTCGCCTTAAAAAGGGTGATGATGATGTATCAGTAGATGATATTGATCATTTAGGTAATAGAAGGGTGCGTTCTGTCGGAGAACTTATTCAAAACCAATGTCGTATCGGCTTAGCTAGAATGGAAAAGATTATCCGTGAAAGAATGAATCTTTTTGATTTTTCTTCAGATACGCTTACTCCTGGAAAAATTGTGTCTGCCAAGGGCCTAGCTGGCGTTTTAAAAGATTTTTTTGGTAGATCCCAGCTTTCACAATTCATGGATCAAGCAAATCCAGTAGCTGAGCTAACACACAAAAGACGTTTATCTTCTCTTGGGCCTGGCGGTTTGAACCGTGATAGAGCGGGTTTTGAAGTTCGTGACGTTCATCCAAGTCACTATGGACGTATTTGCCCAATTGAAACTCCCGAAGGTCCAAACATTGGCTTGATTACATCGCTATCAGCTTATGCTAAGATTAATGAATTTGGTTTTATTGAAACACCCTATCGTATCGTAAGAGAAGGAGTGGTTACAGATGAAATTGAGTACATGACAGCCGATCAAGAAGAGCGCTGTGTAATAGCTCAGGCATCTGCACCGCTGGATGAATACAGCATGTTCAAAGAGCCGATCTGCTGGGCGCGTTATAGGGGGGAGCAGTTTGAGATTGAATCCTCAAGAGCCACACATATGGATGTTTCTCCAAAACAATTAGTTTCCATTGTTACTGGATTAATTCCATTCTTAGAGCATGATGATGCTAACCGAGCATTGATGGGCTCAAACATGCAGCGCCAAGGTGTGCCCCTGTTAAGACCGCAAGCTCCAATTGTTGGGACGGGTTTAGAGGCTAGAGCGGCCCGAGACTCAGGGGCTGTTATCATCGCCCAGGAAGATGGTGTGGTAGATTATGCTGATGGCTTTAAAATTGTCATCTCGCCTAAAGACAACCGTTTAGAGAAAAAAGTCTACCCACTTAAGAAATTCATGCGTTCTAACTCAGGAACATGCATTAATCAGAGACCTCTTTGCACAGTTGGTGATCAAATTAGGGCAGGTGACGTTATTGCAGATGGACCTGCAACCGATAAGGGCGAAATCGCACTTGGCCGAAATGTCCTTGTTGCATTTATGCCTTGGTATGGCTACAACTTTGAGGATGCGATTATCATTTCTGAAAAATTACTTCGCGAAGATGCCTACACTTCAATTTATATCGAAGAGTTTGAGTTAACGGCGCGAGATACTAAGTTGGGTAAGGAGGAAATCACTCGGGATATACCAAATGTCCCTGAGGAAGCCCTTGTTAACCTAGGGGATGATGGCATTATCCGCATCGGAGCGGAAGTGAAACCAGGTGACATTCTCGTAGGTAAAATAACGCCGAAGTCTGAGACAGAGCTTGCCCCAGAAGAGCGACTCTTAAGAGCTATCTTTGGAGAAAAAGCTGCGGATGTCAAAGACGCCTCTTTAACAGCACCTCCTGGAACTGAAGGTGTTGTAATGGACGTAAAAGTCTTCAGCAGAAGAGATCGTTTATCCAAAAGTGATGATGAGCTAGTTGAGGAGGCTTCTCGCCTAAAAGATATCCAACGTGAGTTTAAAGCTAAGCAAAATGAACTACGGATAGAAAAAAGAGAAAAAATTGGAGCCTTGCTGCTCAATGAAATTGCTCCTGGAACGATCGTTCATCGCAAATCGGCAGAGGTGCTGGTGGCTGAAGGAGATTTAATTACTCAGGATACCCTTGAGATCTTGGATAGAGAGAATGTTGAAGATCTATTGATGCCTGAAAACGAAATCTATGATACTCTTAAAGAAATGTTGCATCATTATACGATTGCGACGCAGACTTTAGAGACTCAACATAAAACAGAAATTGAGTTTCTTCGAAAAGGAGATACTGATTTAGATCCTGGAATTATCCGCCAAGTTAAAGTGTATGTGGCTTCTAAACGTAAGCTTCAGGTGGGTGATAAAATGGCCGGTCGCCACGGTAACAAAGGGGTGGTATCGAGAATTGTACCCGAAGCTGACATGCCCTACATGTCTGATGGGCAAGCAATTGAGATCATCTTGAATCCTCTTGGTGTGCCTTCTCGTTTAAATATGGGGCAATTATTTGAAACACATCTAGGTATTGCAGCCAGGAAGGCGGGTATTGCGGTTAAGAGCCCAGTCTTTGAAGGCTTTCCTGAACAAATGATTTGGGATATGATGAAAGAGCAAAATTTCCCAGCAGATGGTAAGTTTTATCTTTATGATGGGTGTACTGGAGAGCGGTATGACAATCCAACCGTTGTTGGCTATATCTATATGCTTAAATTAAGCCACCTTGTAGCAGACAAAATCCACGCAAGGGCTGTCGGGCCTTATTCTTTAGTCACGCAGCAACCTCTTGGTGGTAAAGCTCAAATGGGTGGTCAGCGTTTCGGGGAGATGGAAGTGTGGGCTGCAGAGGCTTACGGCGCGGCGCACTTACTACAGGAGTTGTTGACCGTAAAATCTGATGACGTCTCTGGACGGACAAGAATTTACGAGTCCATCGTTAAAGGTGATAACTTACTGAAATCTGGGACACCAGAATCGTTTAATGTTCTTATTAAAGAGATGCAAGGGCTTGGCCTCGATATCCGTACAGAAACGGTGACCGAGTAAAGTTTAAGTTCGTCCGGCTTTCGAAATAAGAAAGCCGGATTCAGATCATCCTTGTTTTTTACAAGGTAAATCTTAGCATTAAAGGCAGTCATAAATTTTAAAGTCTTGAAGTTAGGGAGACGTTCATGTCAGAACAAAATCAGCACGAAGCGCAATTTGATAAGTTAACAATCAAAATTGCTTCTGATGATGTTATTCGTAACCAGTGGTCCCGTGGTGAAATTAAAAAGCCTGAAACAATCAACTATCGTACATTCAAACCAGAGAAAGGCGGGCTTTTTTGTGAAAAAATATTTGGGCCAACTCGTGATTGGGAATGCGCTTGCGGGAAGTATAAAAAAATCAAACATAAAGGAATTGTTTGCGATCGTTGTGGTGTTGAGGTCACAGTTTCGAAGGTTCGTCGCGAAAGAATGGCTCATATTGAGTTAGCAGTCCCTGTCGTTCACATTTGGTTTTTCAAAACGATGCCTTCTCGTATAGGTAACGTCTTAGGAATGTCTTCAACTGATCTAGAACGCATCATCTACTATGAAGAATATGTTGTTATCGATCCGGGCCAAACAGATCTAGAAAAAAAGCAATTGCTAAGTGATATTGAGTATAGAGAAGCTCAGGAAAGATGGGGAAGAGACTCTTTTGTCGCAAAAATGGGCGGAGAGGCTGTTCATGATCTATTAGCTTCAGAAGATCTGCAATCCTTACTGGTCGACTTAAAGGATAAATTGCGCAAAACAAAGTCTCAGCAAGCTCGTATGAAGCTAGCAAAACGGCTAAAAATTATTGAGAGTTTCATTTACTCTGGTAATAAACCAGAATGGATGGTGATGTCTGTTGTTCCCGTAATCCCACCAGATCTCAGACCCCTTGTGCCTTTAGATGGCGGACGTTTTGCAACTTCTGACCTTAACGATCTCTATCGACGAGTGATTAATCGTAACAATCGCTTAAAAGCGATTTTGAAGCTTAAGACTCCAGAAGTTATTGTTCGCAACGAAAAACGTATGCTGCAGGAAGCTGTTGATGCCCTCTATGATAATGGACGACATGGCCACCCAGTGATGGGCGCGGGAAATAGACCCTTGAAATCACTTTCTGAGATGCTTAAAGGTAAGCAAGGACGTTTCAGACAAAACTTGCTTGGTAAACGTGTTGACTATTCAGGACGTTCAGTCATCATTGTAGGCCCAGAACTGAAATTCAATCAATGCGGCTTACCTAAGCTCATGGCCTTAGAATTATTTGAACCATTTATTGTTAAGAGACTTAAAGACCTAGGCTATGTTTACACAATAAGATCCGCCAAGAAAATGATTCAGCGCCATGCTCCAGAGGTATGGGACGTTCTTGATGAGATTATTAAGGGTCACCCGGTTCTTTTAAACCGTGCTCCTACTCTTCACCGTCTAGGGATTCAAGCTTTTGAGCCGGTTCTTATTGAAGGTAAAGCGATTCGGATTCATCCTTTAGTCTGCGCTGCATTCAATGCGGACTTTGACGGAGACCAAATGGCGGTTTATGTGCCTCTTTCGTTAGAAGCACAGTTAGAGGCCAAGTTATTGATGATGGCACCAGATAACATCTTCTTGCCTTCATCAGGAAAACCTGTAGCTGTACCCTCTCAGGATATGACTTTAGGGCTGTACTACCTTATGCATGACCCACTTTACATTCCTGAGCAGCATGGCAAGAAAACCAAGGTATTTAGGGACGCGAGTGAAGTTTTAATGGCCCTTCAGGCAAGTGGAAGCTACAACTGGTATGAAGATGAAACTTCAGATCAAAGCCCTTTTTACAATAGAGGCTTGCGAATCCACGAGCAGATTAAGCTACGTACACCTATTGGGATGATTGAAACAACGCCGGGTAGGGTGATTTTTAACTCAATTGTACCTAAAGAACTCGGATTCCAAAATTATAGTCTTCCAAAAAAGAAGATGAGTGATTTGGTTATGGAGTGCTATAAGACAGTTGGTTTAGAAAAAACAGTCAAGTTTTTGGATAACCTTAAAGCCCTAGGCTTTGCAGAAGCGACAAAAGCAGCCTTATCCATGGGTGTTTGCGACGTTAAAATCCCCGTTAATAAGCAAAAAATGATTAATGAGGGTCACAATAAAATTGCCCTTGTTAAGAGACAAAACGAAGATGGAATTATTACTGATGGTGAAAGGCACTCAAAGACAATCAGTATATGGACAGAGGTTTCGGATCGCTTATCTGAAGAGCTTTTCGATCTCATCGGAGAGATGTCTCATGATAAACTAAACCCAATTGACTTAATGATGAACTCAGGTGCTCGTGGTAATAAAACTCAGATTAAGCAGCTTGGGGCACTCCGCGGTCTTATGGCGAAACCGTCTGGCGAAATTATCGAGTCTCCCATTACTTCGAACTTCCGTGAAGGCTTAACAGTACTTGAGTACTTTATTTCTTCTCACGGTGCTCGTAAAGGATTGTCAGATACAGCTTTAAAAACAGCGGACTCTGGATATTTAACAAGAAGGCTCGTTGACGTAGCTCAGGACGTGATTATTACGGAAGAAGACTGTGGGACTTTAAATGGTATTGAAGTTTCCGCTATCAAGCAAGGACAAGAAGAGCTATTGCCTTTGAAAGATCGCATTTTCGGGCGGACAGTATGCGATGATGTGTACCTCCCAGGAGACAGCACAAAATTACTGGCAAAAATTGGGGATATTTTAACAATTCGCCAGGCAGAAGCGATAGACGACTCAGGTATCGAAACGGTAAAAATTCGCTCAGTTTTAACTTGTGAGACAAGGAGGGGAGTCTGTGCTAAATGCTATGGAGTCAACCTTGCAAATGGCCGTAAGGTTAGCCAAGGCGAGGCTGTCGGCATTATTGCAGCACAGTCGATCGGTGAACCTGGAACTCAGTTGACAATGCGTACTTTCCACTTAGGTGGTATTGCTTCTGCAAGTGTTAGCCCAGAGCTTGTCGTAGAGCATGAAGGACTTTTGATCTACAAGGACCTCAGAGTTGTTCAAAACGATGAAGGCCAGTGGGTGGCTCTTAACAAAAATGGTTGCCTTGTTATTGTTAGAGATGAAGGTCGCTCGCTCGACGAATATAAGAAACTTTTGAGTACAAAGTCAATTGAACCTCTACAGACATTTAACATTGAGCTTGGTACAAAAATTTTGAGAGCCGACGGCGCGACCATTAAATTGGGCGAAAAAATCGCAGTGTGGGAACAGCATAATATCCCTATTATCTGTGATCGTCCAGGGTATGTTAAATATGAAGATCTTGTCGAGGGACTTTCGACGGATAAAGATGTCAACAAGCAAACAGGACAAGTTGAGATTATTGTTAAGCAACACCGAGGGGAACTTCATCCTCAAATCTGTATTTATGCTGATAAAAAGTATGAAGAACTTGTTGGAACCTATCCTATCCCATCAGGTGCGATTATTTCTCTTGAAGAGGGGCAATATGCTTCTGCTGGTAAATTGCTAGCTAGATTGCCACGTGGAGCTATGAAAACGAAGGATATCACTGGGGGGCTTCCCCGTGTTGCTGAACTTTTCGAAGCACGTAAGCCAAAAGACTCTGCTGAGATTGCCAAAATTGATGGTGTCGTAGACTTTAGAGGTGTACAGAAGAATAAGCGTATTGTAGTTGTCAGAGATGAAACTTCCGGAATGGAAGAAGAACATCTGATACCCCATACAAAACACTTAATTGTTCAACGTGGGGATCATGTAAGTAAGGGACAGCAACTTACAGATGGTGTCGTTATTCCACATGAAATTTTAGAGATCTGCGGTGTGAGGGAACTTCAAAAGTATTTGGTAAACCAAGTTCAGGAAGTTTATCGCTTACAAGGGGTAGACATCAATGATAAGCATATCGAAATCATAGTACGCCAGATGCTGAAGAAAGTGCGCGTCATCGATCCGGGTGACACAAGCATGTTATATGGTGAGGAAGTGGACCGCAAAGAGTTTGAACTTGAAAACTCAAAAGTAACAAAAGAGGGTGGGAAAGCGGCTCAAGCAGCGCCAGTGCTGTTAGGGATCACTAAATCCTCCTTAAGTACTGAATCTTTCATTTCCGCAGCATCGTTCCAAGATACGACACGTGTCTTGACTGAGGCAGCTTGTGCAGGCAAGACAGACTATCTCCTAGGATTTAAAGAGAATGTGATTATGGGTCACATTATCCCAGGTGGTACAGGTTTCGACCTCCATAAACGTGTCAAAAAGTTTGTGGACCGTGAGCATGAAGAAGAGCTCAGCTTCGATTTTGAAGATGTTCCGTTAGTTGGTTAATTTTCCTAAGCAAGCCTTGGTTTTTACAGCAAGGCTTGCTTTTATTTCGTTTGTCTAGATGCGGTCAGATAGCGCATTGTCTACATCTTGGTAAATGTCAAATACTCTATTCAATAGAACTAATTCAATAACTTGTCGAACTTGGGCTGTCAGACTAGCAAACTTTAAGTTTCCTTTTTTTCTACTCAGCTCTTTCCAAAGTGATAGAAAGCAAACCAAACCAGCGCTATCTATAAACTCAATATGATGGAGATCCAAGATGACGTCATTTAGCTGTGATTCTTCAATCAATGCTAATACTTTGTTTTTAAGTTGAGTTGATGAAATGACATCAAAACGTTTATCTAATAATGCAATAATAAGAGTGCTACCTTGAATAGTGTGTTGGATTTCCATAACATTTCCATGTAAAATTTCATTTTAAATTTTTCTTAATTTCTTTAAATAAAAATATAAAAGTTTTTAGAAAAAACATAAAAAGAAATTAATAAACCAAATATGAAGTAACTTTTTATGATCTTAAGAAGGTTCGAGAAGACAGTCAATTTTTTTTGTAAATCAATTCAGTCATTTATTAAGCCTAATTTCTCTAGCCAATGCTGAATAAAATCCGTAAGTCCTTGCCTGAATTGAGCATTTCAACGCCATTTTGCTACACCAGAACATACAACACCAATTTGTTTAACGCCATAAGTCGAACAAATTCTATTTCCAAGGCTGAAACCCAAACAGGTAGTAATTTTGGATAGTGAAAGTTTCCTCAAGCCCAAAGCAACTGTAGAAATTATTTAAAAGGCGGGGGCGAGGTGATGGTTTCTACCGCCGTATTCCTCTAACGTGAATCCAATTGAGAGGTTTTGAGTTAACTTAAAAAAATGCAAAAAAGGTCTTACATTTATATTCAGAGCTTGCCGAAGCAACTGGTCAGCTCTTTTGTAAAGCGTACAAAATATAAAACATTAAGTAGTTTAGATTAATTTTAATGTAATAATATTCTGAAAATCTATCAATAAGGGTTGTGTTGATGATATTAAAGAGTCTATCTTTTTTGGCTGTGTTGAATAATCCCCTCTAGACTTAAAAAAAAGGTGACAAAGTCTAGTACTTAATATAGGTATTTGCTTGGATCTGTATCTGGCTTGGTTTGAAAAATCTTAAGGGAAATAACTTTTTGGTTGAGCTATTTTTTAATAATCTTTGAAATAAGATTTGGCATTATTCATGATAAATTTTAAGCCCTTCCAAGGAAATCTTCTAAAGCTAGGAAGGTGTTTATGATGAACTGCCATGAACTCCATATGAGGCTCAGCACGCCGTAACTTTTTATAAAAAGAGGCTCCGGCACTTTGGTGGAGTAGACATCCTTTATTTTTTGCTTCCAACGTGAGCAATGTAGATAGAAGACGATAAAGGTTTTTGTTTTCTATGCTATTTGCCTCGTAGCCGAATAAAGGTGCTGTCATAATGCCATCTCTAATGAAGTAGCCAAAAACACCTTCAATCTCTCCATCTTTTTTTATTGCTTTAAGCTGCAAAAGATTGCTTTGAAAAACTAAGTTCATAAAGTTTTCGTTAATCTGTGGATTCAGTGCCGAATACTTATCTAGATAAAGATGTTTATAAAGTGACAAGATTTTCTCGCTATCTTTAACGGTTAAATCTTTGTGATCCAAAATTGTATAGCGACTTTCACGTAATAGCTTTAAATCGCTCTTAAATATTCTTGTCTGGAAAATTTCTTCTTTCTTGGTATCAGTTAAAAAAACTTGCCTTGTGATAATGAAGTCGTAACCTGCATTCTTAAGGGCTTGGCTAAGTTGAGGGTATACCGCTTGATTGATTGATTTAAAAGCGATTGTGTAGTCAGGAAAATGGTGTGATAAATACTTGGTAAGCGCTTCGATATGCTCATCCTTGAGATCTTTAAAATAAAGGTCTGTGGGGAAAAGCCAATTATTTATGTAAATAATTTTATTGATTTTTCCTTTCCGCAATAGCTTTCCAAGTCCTTTAACTAATCCACAAACAATTTTTCTTAATACTGCTTGTTTAAAAAAGTGCTTTGAGTTCTCAAGAGCGTAGCTAACATAATGAGCAAAAGGGGAACAAACAAAAGAATTTTCATAATTGTCATCGACAATAGCTATAGGAATCACATAAGAATCGATCATTAACGCATGCATGCGCGTTTCAATGTTATCAATATAGCGTTTTGTGCCATTTTTAATTAGAGGTAGGAGAAAGTTTTTTGTGTAAACTCCCTCCTCATCAGTAGGCCAAACAAGCTGATCGATGGTGGCCATGTCGTAGAGACGTATATTATTAACAGAAGATTGAACTTTGACAGCATCTCGGGGTAAACTGATTGATAAGGTGCTGCTTTTATCCATTAAGCCACCCCTTGTTACAAGCGATAAGCGATTTGAAAGCTAACTCCGTAAATCCGTAATTTTGTATCTAAAAAATCAAAAGGAAAATTTTCTCTTTTGCCGTAATGGCGGTATTCATAAAATGGAATACATGCTAACTCGACCACTCGATTACACTTATACGTCCAATAAGTAAGGGGGAGTTCGACGCGATAATGCCATTTATCCTTTACACCTAATGTTTTTCCACCAACCTCAGCATCAGAAACACGGCATTTAGTATCGTATGGAAATTTAGTTTTAAAGTTTAATCCCAAAGCCATGTTTGTGTTCAACTCAACGGAGGAAAAGAACCCTGTGGTAGCATATTGAAAACGATTTTTAAATTTGATGCGCAATGGAGCATCCTTACGAAATTTATTTGTTTCTTCAAAATAACCATAGCCTACATAGGGGGTAAATGTGATATGGCGGAAATATTTATTCTGCACCGTGTAGCCAAATCTGCCTTCAACAGAAGTATCGGTAAATGTAGATTTCAATTTACTAGTAGGTGAGTGCCCTTTCAATGGCCCTTGTCCCCAAAAAACATCTCCTCCCCAGTAGAGATTAAATCGTTTAATGTAGTCATAACCAGCCCTCACGCCATAAATCCAGCCCTTTTGCTTGCTACCACCTTGCCTTGTGCGATGAACGTGATAAAATTCAGGTCCTACGTAAATTTTGTGAGGATACTTATTGGGAAGATAATGGTTTGTATCGCAATCAACGGTGAATGCATTACATTCATCATTTATAATACTACATTCATCGGCCCTTGCACTTTGTAGCGGTAAAATAATAAATGTCATAGCTAAAAAATAAGATAAAATCTGCTTCATAAAGTGGTTTGGGGGTTAGTTAAAAAAAATGGATGTATATCTATTTCTTTCAATGTTGTCAATATTCTCTTACTCCAAAAGCCAATCAGCTATCTCAAAAGTCTTTTGAAGCTATTTTATAATCAATACTATAGCTTATAATCTTTAAAAAACACTTGAAGTTGTAAAGAAAAATTTAATATATCTAAAGGCCATATTCATTAAGGAGAAATAATGAGGTTCTTTAAAACTTTGATGGCCTACTCCCTAGGGCTTTGTCTTTCGTGCTCATTAAATGCCCAAGAACTTATCTTAGACAATTCTGATCAAGAGCAAAAACCTGTTGTAGAAGTTTCACAGGAAGATAGTTTCTTAGCAATTCTTGAATGGATCAGGGAGCAGCATGCATCTATTAGCATAGATTCAGAGCAAAGTATGAACTATTGTTCGTCTGAACTACGTAACCTAACTTTAGACCTTAGTTTTATTGATGAGGCGATTTTTGCAAGGTCAAAATTTTCTGGTTATGATGGAGAGCCCACCAATACACATTTTTATGCCTCTATAGATGATAGCTACAATAATTGCTTGGACCATCCTCAATTTCGGCGCAGAATTGCTTTAGAAATATCGCCAAGTGATAGCTTTTTATCGACTTTAGAGAAGATTAGGCTACAGCAGCGAGATGTTTACTCCAACCACGAACAAGGATGGAGCTACTGTTCTTCCAATGAACCTGAGATGCTAACCCTCTGTTTCTTAGACAAAGTTGTTGTAGCTAAGCCAGGAAAGCAGCCCAAAGATCTTCCTCGTAATTATTTTGCCCCCCTCACTCAAAAAGAAAAAGAGGATATTTCTTATATCATTACAACTTTAGCCAATAACAATGTTGTCAAAATTGCCTCTCATCGATCTGCTTTAAAGAGGGCAGGAGATCGTGTCGATCATGTGCATCCATTTAGATTTCTTCAGTGTATTTTTACAAATGAAGAATTGAAGGTTGGCATTCGCAACATTCAAGGTAAAAACTGGATCTGGAGTGAGTTTCTAGAAGGAATCACATCAAGTCTTAAGGAAGAAACAAGAAAAAATAATCTTCGTCCAGAATTTTTGGCTGATTTTGCTACGATACTTGGTATCGATGTAAATATCATTTACCAAAGTTATCTCACTAATCAGTGGGAGGAGATGGTTAATATTTTGATAAATTCTGTGCCTAGAAAAGATCCTTCAGATCGCTATAACATCTGATTTTTCTAAGCTACTTGAGCAAAATTATTCAATCTCGGGTAGCTTTTTTCCACTTAAAATGTTTATCAAAAAAATATAAAAGGCTTTTTGATGCCAATGGATTTTTTAGATTTTATTGAATCCTAAAATCTTGTTTATTTAGAGCTATACGCTCTACTCGGGAGTGATGGCTTCTCTTTAGCGAGTTTGAAGACCATAGCGATTCACAGCGAATACATTTCTTCTCAAATACCCATAGGAAAACATGGTATAATAGTTTTAGACCAGAGAGGGTTGGCATACAAGCAACCAGCGGAATAAATTTGGGAATCTTACTTTATTGCCCTTGCCAGCAACATCTCTCGCGATCAATCCATGCGAGCAAATTTAGAGAAAATTCTTTATCTAACGGAAGAAGATTTTATACTCTTATCTTGTGCAGCCTGAAATCAATTCGCTAAAGATCCGGAAATAGGTCACTCACTATGTTCCAGGATTTAGGCGAGTTTGTAATTTTATTTTTTTGATTTTGCTTCTTTTTAATGAGTTTAGTAACTTACGAGGCCATGAATTCAGGCCCCTTTAACTGCTCTCCTTCTTTGTTTATATAATCCTCAAATTCCAGTTTTACTTCTCAGATTTTCTGTAGGCTGTGGTTAGAAGGAGCTATTTTTGAAAGGACCGGAAAAAACACTCAAGTAAAAGCTCGATAGAAAGGCAAAAGAGAAGCTAAGTTAAGCGATTTTAGCGTGCTATAACGCAGTGCATTTTTAGCAAAGTAAAATGCTAATTATCTTCGGACAACACCGAGACAATAGCATTTCACTTATCTAAGTTCGTTAATTACCTTAAAGCAATGGGCAGCCACACAAAACGCGTTAAAAACCTAGAAACACGTTTCAGGAAGTTAATGAAGGATTAATCCTCATCATCAAAATCATCAAAGTCATCGCTTTCATCTTCAAAATCGCTATCTAGGCTTGTCTCTTTAATTACTTGCTTGTTTGCTTTTTTGGGAAGTTGCTTTGAAGTCATCTTAACAGGAATGTAATCTACCCAAATAGGAGATGACCATGCCATATGGCCGTTTACTTGCTGCACTCTTAAATAGTAAAAAACAAAGGGAGGTTTTTTATCTTTTGCATCAGTGACAACTTTATCCAAGGGTTCCATATCATCATAGGTAAAATCAAAAGCGTAACCTTCAGGTTCAAAGGTTTTAATGACTTTTCCATTTCGGATAATTTCTACCTTAGCTAGATTAGCAGTTCCTGCAATATAACCGGTCAAATGGCGATTAATCATTAAACCAGGTTTTTCTGCTGTGCTTACCTCTTTTCCCATCGTATAGCCAGCTAAATAAAGACCTAGGATGATCCGTTCGCCCGTTGTTGCGTAACAAGAACGGTTGTAAATTGCCTCTCCAAGAGCCTGTCGATTTTGTTCTTGAGCAATAATGGCGGTCATGCCAGGAGGATACTGCGCTTGGCCTCCCTCGTAAAATCCTGCATACAGACCTCTATCATCTAAGCCTCCTGAGACGAAGCCAAAGCGACAGTTGCGCAACAAAGCTTTTATAATGGAACCTTCTGCACTTTCTTGGACACCTGTCTTATCTGTTGATTGGATTGGAAATAGATTTCCTTCTTTTGCGAGGCACTCAGAAGAACCCCACGAATTATAAATTTCAACAACTCTTTCAAATTCAGGATCAAAGGCTTTAAAGTCATACTCAAATCCTTTGGCCATCGTAAAGCAGGGAATAGAGATAATTTCTTTAGGAGAGAAACTTTTATAAATTTTCTCCAAGGAGTTAATTTTACTATCTTTTTTGCGAATTAAATTTTTAGCTTCTTTAAGATATAGGATGTGACGAATGCCCTCCTTGCGCGGTACGCCTTCCCATTGAACCCCTTGCATTGTAACAAAGCGATCATCTTCATTAAACTCAAGGACATTTTGTGAAATAGCTTTCCACATGTCACTTGAAGTTTCATCGGGATTTTCAAAAGGAGAGACACCATAAAAGTTCATTGCTTTTTCATCCCGGAAATGCCTTAAACAACTTTCAATGCTTTCCGTGGAATCATATCGCTCCGACTCACCATGAATTAATCCCCAAAACAGCGCTTTATTATTTTCGTTAAAGCATTTGATGGGTGAAGAGCGAAAAACTTCTTTCGTTTTGGGATTGACCAACCGGATTGTATAGATACCAGGTTCATTAAAGTATAAATTGGGAAGGGCGATAAACCCTGTTTCAGGAACAAAGAGTTTCCAATTTAAATTTTCTCGCAGATTTTCATAGGACAACTCAACTAAAGTCTCTTCTGGTGCTTCACTCGTTAGATTGCCAAATTCATCTTCAAAACGCAAAATAATATCAAATCTCTTATTTCTCGTTACAAAAGAAGGCGTCAAAATTTTAATGGTTTTGAGTTCATTGCCTTTAATATCAATATTAAACACTTCTGGTTCATCGTAGCGTCCTTTACCCGATGGATCAACATATAAATGAAAAGCTCTTCTTCGTTGGGTGTTTTTTTGAGCGCGGTTTCCGTGCGTTGTGACGACTCCCTTAACAAGTTTAGGTGAACCAAGCATAATCATAATATTTGAACCGGCTTCAACTAAAGAGGGGAGAGTGAACTCAAACATTGGAGTTACACTTTCTTTAGAAATTACTTCTTTGGCAGAAAGAGTTTTACCATTTTCTAATACAGCGTAAATGATATTTTCCTGTTTTTTGGGATTGGTACTGGGAATTTCCCAATCGATATCTCTTCCCTTACTCAAAAGATCAAATTTTAAGCGTGCCCCTTTAGGTAAATCGGTAGAAGGGGTGTAGATGAATTTCCAAGTATTCATTTCTCCGGCCATACAAATGGCAGGTTCGCAATAACAAATTGATCGACGCATTAAAAAAACTCCCCTTATCTTTCACTGCATGAAATTAAATATGTCAGGTTACCCTCTAAGAACTCCACAATATACACCTTGGCCTAATCTAAGATCCATAGGCATCCATGTATATAGTGGTTTTTTCCATTTACTGGGTAAGGCTTTGTTTGAAAAAATTAAACTCTTTAATCCAAATAAATTGCCCTTAAGGCAAACATTTCTGAATGGAGGATTTACCGATCAGAAGGTGGTTTAGGGATGCAAAATCTAAAGATAAAGGTTCTAAATTCTTCAATATAACCTTAATTAGGTTAAACAACTTATGTGTTAAATAAAAGCAAAAAGCAATGCGCCAAGACGATATCTCCCTTGATTAAGGGTGCTTTTGATCCGGATAAGCTTTTAAATCACCAATAAAGTCCATGAATGTTGGCTGAATTAAGTGCAGAGCAAATGGCTAAACCGACATCATAATAAAATTATCAAAAGGCATATTCGACTGCTTTTTTTTCTCTTATAACCGTTACTTTAATTTTCCCGGGATAATCAAGTTCATTTTCAATTCTTTTTGTGAGATTACGCGCTACGTTGACTAGTCCGTCATCATCAATTGCATCCGGCAAAACGATAACACGAATTTCACGACCAGCCTGCATTGCGTAGGCTTTTTCTACTCCTTCAAAATCAAGCGCAATATCTTCTAACTTTTTTAATCTTCGAATATATTCCTCAACAGCTTCTATCCTTGCACCAGGCCGTGATGCGGAAATAGCATCTGCAGCACTACAAAGGGAGCCCTCAATTGTTATCGGTTCAAGTTCTTGATGGTGACAACCTATCCCGTTTGCTACTTCTTTTGTCTCGCCAAACTTAAGTGCATAATCATGTCCAATTAGGGCATGGCTTCCTTCAATTTCATGGGTAAGTGCTTTACCGATGTCATGCAATAACCCGATTCTTTTTGCCAATCTGATGTCTAAACTAAGCTCTCCTGCCATTAGCCCCATAAGATGGGCCACCTCTATTGAATGGTCTAAGACGTTTTGCCCTAAGCTAAAGCGAAATTTGAGTCTACCTAAAAGAGTAATCAATTCGGGATGTAAATTCATTGCTCCGACGCGTAAAGCAGCATCTTCTCCATATTGATAGATTTGTTTTTGAACTGCTTTTAGCGATTTTTCAACGGTTTCTTCGATGCGGGTTGGATGGATGCGACCGTCTAAAATTAATTCAGAAATGGCTATTTTAGCGACATGTTTGCGAATAGGATCAAAACCGGAGAGTACAATAGCTCCTGGCGTGTCATCGATAATAAAATTCACGCCTGTAGCTCTCTCAAGAGCACGGATATTCCTGCCTTCTCTTCCAATGATACGGCCTTTCATCTCTTCATTGGGAAGAGCAACCGTACAAACCGTCACTTCTGAAACAGCACTTGAAGCTAATCGATTAATTGAAGTGGCTATAATACGTGTGGCCTCGTTATCAGCTTCTTCTTCAGCTTGCTTTTTGGCTCGCCTAATAAAATTTGCTGCATCTTTTTTTACTTCACTTGCAATTCTATTAATCAAAGTATCTTTAGCTTCAATAGAGCTTAAACCCGAAATTAATTCTAGCTCAGCTATCAGCTTTTTTTGTGTTCCTTGAAGATGCCGCTTTTCCTCCTCAAGTTTTTCCTTACTGGTGGAAATGAGAGCCTCTCTTTTTTCAAGCTCTGCGAGTTTTTTTTCCACAAGGTGCATGCGATTTTCCAACTTATCTTCCCTTACTTTTAAGCGCTCCTCTTGTTTGAGGAAGTTTTTCCTTTCGTTTTGGCGGCTAAGTTCCTGTTGCTGTTGATTTTCAATCTGAATTTGTTTAGCAGCAAGAAGAGCTGCATTTTTTATAGTTTCAGCTTCGATCTCGGAACGCTGAATGATGTCGTTAGCGATAACATTAAAACTGCGAATTTTCACTTTTTGGATTAACCAAAAGCTTAAAACTCCAAAACACACTCCCGAAAGAAGTGCCAAACTAGATATAAAAAAGGGTATATCCATCATATAGAACGACTAGTTGGGTGAAGGAAGTTGATGCGTTATGGTTTTTTGTTAAGTACGAAATTGTAAAAATATAAGAATGTCGCTATGGTTTTGCCATCCTTTATCACCCCTTCTCGAATGTAATCGCTCGCTTTTTCAAGCGTTAAAGACTCCGTTTTGATTTCTTCAGAAGGATCTAACTTCTGTCCAAGAAAATGTAAATTTTTTGCCCAAAAGGCATACATCCGTTCATTGCAAAACCCAGGGGTGGTATAAAAACAATTTAAGCTCTCTATGTAAGAACAGGCATAGCCGGTTTCTTCAAGAAGCTCTCGTTTCGCAGTCTCTACTGGCTGTTCTCCTTTTTCTAAGGTACCAGCAGGCAGTTCTAGCAAAATTTCTCCAGTTGCAATGCGGTAATTGCGTATAAATAAAATTTCGTTCTCATTTAGCAGTGGAAGGATCACAACAGCTCCTGGATGCATGACAACTTCTCGTTGATGCCGCTCCCCATTTCTTGTGATCTGATTCACTAAGTAAAGGTCAATGCGAGACCCTTTAAAAATTTGCTTTGAGCCTTTAAGATGTTCAGGTAAACTAGTATCTAACATAATTTTGGAATATTAAATTACTGCACTTTTATGATCAAGCTAATGGCATTTTTTGGAATTTTATTTGGAATGACTGGCGTCATTTTTGGAGCTTTTGGTGCACATGCATTAAAAGAAAAGTTATCTGCTTCTGCTTTAAACGCTTTTGAAATTGGTGTGCGTTACCAGATGTATCATGCGCTTGCTCTGTTGACAATTGCCTGGTTATTCACTCAATACCCACATTCTCTTATTCAGTATAGTGGCTGGTTAATGATTGTTGGAACCATCATCTTTTCTGGAAGCCTCTACGTTTTAGCGCTTTCTGGCATAAGGATGATTGGTGCTGTCACTCCGGTAGGAGGAATTCTTTTAGTCATTTCATGGTTTTTATTACTCGTGCGTTTATGTCTGAAATAAAAAGTGTTATTTTAAAACTGGGAAAAGAAAAAGCGCTTATCAACCGTCATCATTGGATCTTTTCTGGGGCTATTGAAAAATGGCCGAAACATTGTGATGGGGATGTGTTGCATGTGCTAAGCCATGATAGACAGTTTCTAGGTCTAGCCTATTTCAACAAAAAAGCTGCAATTGCAGGCCGCATGCTTGCTTTCGAAGAAATGGACCCAGAAGAGGCGATTGTAAAAAATTTAAAACAGGCATGCAGTCTAAGGGAAAGCATGTTTGATGAAGAAACTAATGCTTACCGAGTTGTAAATAGTGAAGGTGACTTACTCCCTGGCTTAGTTGTCGATCGCTATAAAAATGTGTTTGTTCTGCAGATATCTACTCTAGGCATGCAGAAGTTCGCACCTATTGTCGTGGAATTTTTTAAAAATAGATACCAACCTTGTTCTATTTTAGAAAAATCAATGGGGCCTGCGAGAAAAGAAGAAGGGCTTGAGCCTGTGCAAAGAACTCTGTTTGGTGAAAAAATAGAAGAAATCATTGTTAAAGAGAATGGCTTGAATATGGCTGTTCGACCTTTTGATGGGCAAAAAACAGGTTTTTTTATCGATCATCGAGAAATGAGGTTATGGATTAGAGAGCTTGCTAAAGGCAGAAAAGTTTTGAATAATTTTAGCTACTCAGGTGGTTTTTCTATCAATGCATTAAAGGGAAAAGCAACCCATGTTGTTTCGGTAGACATTTCCAAGCAAGCAATTGAATTAGCTAAAAAGAACGTTGTTCTTAATGATCTAGATATGAGTCGTTGTCACTTTTATGCAGAAGATGTTTTTCAATTTTTGCGAGAACATCCCCTTAACTACGATTTGGTCATTTTAGATCCTCCCGCATTCGCTAAGAAAGCTAAAGATATCATTTCTGCTTGTAGAGGATATAAAGACATTAACCGCATCGCAATGCAAAAAATGCCCCCCAAAAGCTTGCTGTTGAGCTGTTCCTGCTCCTACTACATTGAGGAGGAGCTCTTTCAAAAAGTCCTTTTTCAAGCAGCTGTAGAAGCAAAACGCACTGTAAAAATTATTGGCCGTCACCGACAAGCAATGGACCATCCTATAAATATTTGTCACAAAGAAAGTGATTACCTTAAAAGCTTTCTGCTTTACATTGAATAGTCAATGCGCACAGTACCATCTAAGTTTTTACTAGATTCATAGGTGAGAGGAAAGGCTTTTGCAATATTGGGTATTGATAACCCTTTTATTAGAGGAAGCCCCTTTTCACCAAGAAAGCATGGACTGACGTAGGCGACAAATTGATTGATAAGTTGCTCTTTAAATAAAGATCCAATGATCGTACTGCCTCCTTCACAAAGGACTTGCATAATTCCTTTTTGGTTTAGCAGCTCGAGGGTTTCTTTTAAACACACTTTGCCGTTTGCGTCGCTCGCTACTTTTTTAACTAAGGCCCCAGCTTCTCGCCATTCTTCTATTTTGAGTTGTGCAGTTTGACTGGTAGTAATGACTAAAGTGTCCGCAAGAGTTGGGTCAAAAAGAGGACCTTGAGCCTTTAAAATTCCTCTACTGTCAAGAATCACTCTTAAGGGTTTTTGTTCGTGAGGAATGCGCACTGTCAGTCTCGGAGAATCCTCTATGGCTGTTCTACATCCGATTAATATAGCTTGAGAGTTTTTACGAAGGACTTGTGCATCTTGGCGGGCGGCTTCGGAACTTATCCATTTTGAAGAACCATCTTGGGCCGCAATTCTTCCATCTAAACTGCATGCTGATTTAGCAATCACAAAGGGTAGATGCATTTTTCTTTGATAGAGATAGGGTTTTAAGGAAATTGCCGCTTCTCTTTCCGCGATACCTGTAACAACCTCGATCCCTGCCTGACGCAGCTGTTCTATTCCTCTTCCATTCACTTTTGAATCGGGATCAAGTAATGCGACGACAACTCTAGCAACTTTGTATTTAATAAGAGATGCGACACAAGGCGGAGTACGCCCATGATGGCAGCAAGGCTCTAAAGACACATAAGCTGTAGCGCCTTGTGCATGGGTGCCTGCCTGCTCCAATGCTACGATTTCGGCATGAGCTCCTCCGATTTTTCGCGTAGCTCCTTGTCCGATTACTTTCGAATTTTTGACAATGATGCAGCCTACCCAAGGGTTGGGGGGGGCTATACTGCGGCTGAGTTCTCCGAGCTGGATGGCTTTTAGCATCATTTGCTGGTCAAAAGAATCTTTCATTGATGACATCAATAAATTTTTTGCTTATATCTTGCAATATACTACTTTGCGACAAGTACACGATTTTCACTCTAGATAATTAGGTTTAATCATATCCAAAAGAATAGATAGGATACTATAAATTTCGAAGGTTTGCTTGCATGTTGCCAAAAAAGAACTCACAGCCATCACTTCTCTCCTTGCAAAAAATTTGGAATCAGCCTTCCCACAATGCATTAACCGATTTAATCTTTTTTAAAGACCGCTGGTTTGTCATTTTCCGTGAATCAGATGCCCACGTTTTTGGGAAAAATGGCGTCATTAGAATACTAGCAAGTAAAAATGGTCAAGTTTGGTCGCCCACTTGCACGCTTGAAGAGGAGGGGTACGATTTACGCGATCCGAAGTTATCGGTTACGCCGGATGGAGCATTGATGTTGCTTGTGGGAGCATCGAGATTTAATCGATCAAAAAAAAGAATCGCACATCAATCCATGATTTGTTTTTCAAGAGACGGCATCTATTGGGGAAATTTCTACCCTATATTAAGTCTTCACGATTGGCTTTGGCGCATTACTTGGTATCAAGGAATTGCTTATGGAATTTCCTATCGTTTTACCGATCCAAGCAATCCAAAAAAAGAGTGGGTCACCACACTCTGGCGGAGTCAGGATGCGGTGAATTATCAAGCTATTACCGAATTTGTTATTCCAGGAAAGCCGAATGAAGCAACAATACGTTTCTTTCCAACCGGGCAGATGGTCGCTTTGCTCCGAAGAGAAGCGGAGCATGATAACAAAGCTTGGATTGGAACGAGCTTTCCTCCCTATGAAGACTGGATTTGGTCAGAAAGTAACCATTTCTTCGGGGGCCCAAATTTTGTAATTACAGATAAGGAGGTAATGTGGGCAAGCGGGCGCGTTGTTTATCAAACTCCTTATGGAGAATTTCCACGGACAGTGTTGGCGCAAATGACCCTCCGGAATCTTTCTCCCTCACTGATTTTACAGAGTGGAGGAGACTGCAGCTATCCAGGAATGGTTTGCCAAGACCACATTCTTTGGTTAAGCTATTATTCAAGCCATGAAGGGATTGCTGCCATCTATTTAGCGAAAATTGACCTTGGGTAAACTTTTGTTAGCGATGGCGCACTTCAACGACACATTTCTTTTCAGAAATTTCATCTAGTAAAGAAGAAAGGATTTCACGATTTTCTTGATCTAAATTAGCATCCCATTCATCTAAAAGGAGGACATCAACATCAACTTTTGATAAGATTTCCACTAATCGATTCTTCAAAGATTCTCCAGTAGAATACTTATTAGTTTCAGAAGTAAAACTTAATTGGTTGTGGGTTGGCAGAAAAAAAGCTTTGTTTTTTAAATGCTCCTTCAAAATCATTAACAAGGTGGATTTTCCTGAGCCATTCTCTCCTCTTATTGTAAGTCTGCCCGCAGAAGAAGTACGTTCTAATAATTCTTTTTGAAAGCATAATTCTTTTGGGCCCATGAGAGAAATTTGGCTATCTACAGTAGAGTTGCCTAATTTGATTTTACCCCACTTGACTTTTTTCTCCAGGTGGGTAGCAGTCTCTCTTGATGCCTGAATTGCTTTAAAAAGTGCTACAAACTTAGATTTATGCATTCCCCAGCGAAAAGCCAAAGAAAGTGTTTGATAGGTATAGGACAATATTAGAAACAGAACGGGGAGGGTAACAATAAATGCTGAAAGAGTGACAGGATCTTGTTGATGTTTAAGAACGAAATAAATCACAACAAAAATAGAGGGAATTGAGGTCATTAAAGATACGAAAATGGCCATAATTTGGTCAAATCTTTCTAAATCCACATTTTTTTGCAGACAGCGATTTAATCTCTGGGTTGTGCGTTCCTGCCAGAGATTAAAGTTGTAATTGTTGCCAAGTAAAACGTTATCCCAAGCGGCCAGGAGAGAATGGGTAAGATCAATCCTTGCTGTCAGTGCTTTTTTCGTCAGCTGTCGCTGGGCTCTCTTTTTTAGATTCATGATCAAAACAACGACAGTAATACTAATAGTGTAGGCAATAGCAAACAGTGGTTCAACCACAATGGAGAGGGCGATAATATTAAAAACCACACTTAGTCCGTAGGAAAAAAGATCGAAAACATAGTCGATTAGAGCATTGATGGCTTGAGGTCCCTCTGAGGTAAGAATAGAGAGTTTTTCCTCTTTCAAAGCTTTGTTATTCCACTCACCAATATTATTGCGGTTTGAGCTAACAAAAGCGTTGATAAAGGAACGCTGCGCTTCTTGTTTCCAAGAAGCTCGCAGTACGAATGCAATACACCAGGGGATATAAGGAAGTGCTAAGGCTCCAAGATAAAAGAGAAGAAAATGGAAAAAAGGATTTCCGGCAGTAATTGCCTTAACAAGCAGTACTAACCATAGAGTAGAAGATGCTTCGGTTAATTGTTGAAAGATTAGGATTAAACAACATCCCAAGGCCCAACGATTGGTCAAAAGCCCAAAAAACTGTTTACGTACTTTGGGAGAATTAGTTTCAAACATTAAATGGAAACCCCTCAAAATTTCTTTCTTTTACTAAGCAAAAAGAAAAGTTTGATATTATCAATAAAAAATTAAACCCCGCAATAAATATCTAAACATCAACATTTTTATATAACTACTCTTTGTCTTTAAATAAATAATAGGCCATCCATTTCTCATTTTTTCTTACAAAGAAAAAATCATCTTAGCAAATTGTGGATGTAGTTATGTCAAAAATTCCCTAGCCAATTCTAATCTAAAATGACGCCTCAGCTAAAAGCACGGCATTTTTTTTCTGCAGTAAGATACCAGTGATCTGATTCAACATGCAAGTCATTCCATACTACTTTTATTTCTTTTTAAAAAATAAGGCCTCTTTCTTTAAAATTTTTGTCAAACAGTAACAAAAAAATAAGTGATGGCATAAGAGTTATAAATTATACCTATCCAAAAGGAGTTAATGAAAGAATAGGAAGATGAAAAAAACAAGAGTTCTTCATAAATAAAAATGCATGCAACAATCCTAGCAATCCATTATCCTAGATGTGAAAAATTAAAAAAAAAACAAAAGTCTAGGCAAATGGAAAAAATGGATTATGATGTCATTGTGATTGGTGGGGGTGCCGCGGGCTTTTTTAGTGCCATAAATTGCTCTGAAGCTAATCCTCATTTGCGTATTGCTATTTTAGAAAAAACCAATCAGGTTTTAACTAAAGTAAAAATTTCTGGGGGAGGGCGTTGCAATGTCACACACGCCTGTTTTGATGAAAGAGAATTGATTAAAAATTATCCGAGAGGTAATAAAGAGCTACTTGGCCCTTTTACAAGGTTTAAAACCTCAAATACTATCGAATGGTTTAGAGAACGAGGGGTAAAACTAAAAATCGAAGAAGATGGCCGCATGTTTCCAACAACAGATAGCTCTTCAACAATTATTGATTGTTTTTTAAAGGAGATAGAGAGATTAAACGTTCGATTATTTCTTAACGCAAATGTAAAAAAAATTAAAAGAAAACAGGACAGTTGCCTTGTTGAAGTAGGAGAGAAAGTCATTGAAACGCGTAATGTTCTTCTATCGACTGGAAGTAACGCAAAAGGGCTTGAACTTGCGGCAGGCTTAGGGCATAAAGTTGTAGACCCTGTCCCTTCACTTTTTACATTTAACGTCCCGGATTCTCCATTTCTTGACTTAGCAGGGATTTCGATTAATCCAGTAGAAGTTTCTATTTCTGAGACGAGGCTTAAGGAAAGGGGGCCGGTTCTTCTAACTCATTGGGGATTTAGCGGGCCTGCTATTTTGAAGCTGTCTGCATGGGGGGCAAGAATTTTAAATGATCGAAAGTACGAAACTCAATTTTCTATTGATTGGGTTCCGGATATTACTTCAGAAAATTTGAAAGAGACCATTTTGCTATTGAAGAGTAAAAAGCCAAATGCAAGGTGCTCACTAGAAGAGGTCACCTTCTTGCCTAAAAATTTAGCCAAGCGTTTTCTTGAGCTCTTAGACTTAGAGGAAATCCGCTATGCGTCCTTATCCAAAAAGCAGATTGAAGCGCTTGTGACATCCATCAAATGTTCTCATTTCTCTCTTAAAGGAAAGACCACCTACAAACAAGAATTTGTGACATCTGGAGGAATAGATCTTAAAGAGGTTAATTTTAAAACGTTAGAGAGCTTACTCATCCCAGGCCTTTTCTTTGCTGGTGAAATTTTAAATATCGATGGAATTACCGGGGGCTTCAATTTTCAAAACGCGTGGACAACCTCATGGATTGCTGCTCAAGCTATCAAAGAAAAGGGCCAGAAATAGTCCAGAGTCTTTAGATGACTGCCTCGTATTTGTTGTTCGAGACGGTGCTAAAATCAAGGTTAACACAAAATTCCGATAGACTTAAGCATATAGTTAGCTGCAGATTTTTTTATTTGATAGTTTTCATCGTAAAAATGCTTTGCTACATAAGCTTCGGAGTGATTGGAAATTTTGTTCCTTTTCACAGAATCAAGCAAGAAATCATGGTAGGATGGATCATAGGGTTTGAAAGTATTGCTACTACTAAAGGCGTAGAGGTCTTGCTCTGCGCTATTTAAGCCTAATTCTTCTCATAGGGGATTTCTGACAAAATTGAGCCTATGCCAATGCCTGCCCAATTTATTTTGGCAAAAAGTGAGGGTAAGCTCTTCTTTGTATTTCTGCACAAATTGTAATAAATTATCTTTAACAATGTTTCTGCCTTCCAACTCTGAGTAAATTTTTGTTGCTGTTTCAAGCCAAGTAGGATGACAAACTTCAAAAGCTTCAGCCAAATTGATTCGAAATATCTCACTTCTGATTAATATCTAGCTGTTCATCGCGCAATTTTTGCAAAATTCCTTTAAGTAAAGCGGAAAGTTGGGTTGCAAATTCCAACGCCATCTGTGGGTTTGAAATATATAGTGAAAGATCTTTCCCTGTAAGCCTATTACAGATATTAGCAAATGTATTTTGGCTTGAACTCGAACCCGCACCAAATTTTTTATATAAGTTAGACAATCCTTTCAAATCTAAAGAGGGATCTAGATCCTTTTCTAAGTGAATTAAAATAGGAGCCGGTTTCAAATCTAGATTTTTAGTATTAAGACGAGCTAAAGCAAAACGAGATATAATTTTTCCTGTAAACCAAGCAATGCCTGCAGGAGCAAATGCAAAAGCGACAAAAAAATTGAGAGAAATTTTTGCAATTTTTCTAACCCCTCCTGGATAAGAGAGAAAAGTTGAAAAAGTAATTTAAATATTGGCTGTTTGAATTTGCAACTAAAAGCATTTGCATAACTATATCCATTTTATTTAAGGGCCTTGTTGCATAAATCATCCTGTGGACGAGATTTATGCGCAAAAGTGAAAGAAACGCTGCGGATAGGATCTGCTTGCTAAAGAGAAGGTGAATCTATTA
>VKHO01000031.1 GCA_011125455.1 Chlamydiales bacterium STE3
TAATAGATTCACCTTCTCTTTAGCAAGCAGATCCTATCCGCAGCGTTTCTTTCACTTTTGCGCATAAATCTCGTCCACAGGATGATTTATGCAACAAGGCCAATTTGTAATGCATTTATTATTGCAAATGTTTCCGTTGAAAACTAAGTGTGTGTTTGTCTTTATAAACAAAACTAATTAACAACTAATTCTTACATTATTTAAATTAATAAACTATTATTAAATTAATAGTATATGGAGGTAAGAATGATCAGCAATGAATTAGTTAATCTTGCTGCTGAAGCATTATATGATGCGCGTCAATCTTCTCGTTCTGAAGTAGTGGGCCTCCCAGTAAATAGTTTTGCAATTAAAAAATTTCGTGAAATGAAGCATCTCCCTACTGAGCAACGCATTAATTCTCTCATGACTCAGATGCAAGACTCTTCCCGCCTCTATCTTATTTTCGATGAAATTTTTAATAAAAAACGTGATTCGATCGAATCGTTAAAGCAATATCTAGAAGATTATCGAGACCAGCTTCCTCTTATTCCTCATTATGCAATAACTTCCTCACAGGCTACAGATTATGCTCAAATAATTGGTTGGGTAGAGCAGGAAACTACTCAAATGTCAAAATACAAAACAGAAGTAGAGGAGAGAATTTTTCTAGAAAACTTTTTAAATAATTTTATACATCAAATAGAACAATTAAAAGAAATACTCCCAACACCTCAAGATGAAAAATTTATAAAAAAGTTACATCTTGAAGAGATTATCCAATCCAAAGATTTAACAGAACTTGAGAATGCCGCGTTGGCTAATCCTATTCGAGCTGAACAGTTCATTAATGATTACAAAGAGTACTTAGATCAAAAAATGTCTAATAATTTTCTAAAAAAAATTATTGATTTTTTATGGCTTCCCTGGCTACCACAATCTCCTCCTAAAAAACGCATTTTAGCTCTTGAGAAAACGTTAAATGACCTAGAAAAATCTCCTTTTTTAAAGTCACCTACTCATGAAATAGTTATAAGCAACTTTGAATTGATGTATGCGATCGCATTGTTGAGCAAGCAGCCTGATCAAGAATTCTATAATGCCACAATTGTACCTCTTCTGGAAAAAGCTAAAAAAAATTCACCTACTGCCGAAGAAATTTTAAAAATGGGTTACGAAGGAGCTGGGAAATTTTCAAAAAATTTCACGAAAGAGGAATTAAAGGAAATGAAAAGAAATGTACTACAATCTCTTAATGAATCAGGTCTTGATAAGGTAATTTCCAAAGAAGATGTGAGGAATCTTTTTAGCTGTATAACGGGAGAGGCTAAATCTAAAACATTTGCTCTTAAAGCATTAAGAACCCTAACAACATTTACAATTGCTACGATTGTAGGTGTCATTGTGGTTCCTCCAGCCATAATCTCGGTTTTTATAGTAGGATTATTTGTTGCATTGGGACAAGGCGGGCTATAATTTCAGGAAATAAATAAAAGTTTAGTTTTCATATAATAAATGTGAGAAACTATTAAAATCTTTGAAGTGGCAGATTATCCAATCAAAGATACATCTTCAAGATGATTTTATCCGTTTTTTGCCTCTCCCGGGAATATCTATTCGAGTAGAAAGAAAAACTTTTCGAAAGATATCAACAACTTTTTTATGTTGAGCAATGTTTAGATCTCCTCCAGGGAGATTGCTAAGATGCAGCCAATACAAGCAGCTTTAGTTTGCTTTCCAATTATTTTTTTTGGCTGTTTTTTAAAAGCCACATTATTTACAGGCAGGGCAAGCCAATATGGGAAAGGCAATTCTATGGGTTAGAGGATTAAAGCTAGATAAGGCTACTAAGGAAGTATTATCGCCTATCTAAAAATGAATTTATTTCATTTATAAAAAATAGTTATACTCCTTAATGAGTTAACTGAAATACAAAGTGGTTAGATGGAAAAGTTTGAAGAGCGAGAGTCTTTTGTTACAGTAAACCATGGGCAGAAAATTTTTGGAGTTATTCATAGGCCTCTTGAAGTAAAAAATCCTCCTGTTGTCCTCATGTGTCATGGACTTGGAGGGCATAAAACAGGGCGCTACCGCGTCTATGTGGAACTTGCTGAAGAATTAGTGCGTTCCAATATAGCCGTTATACGGTTTGACTTTCGTGGATCTGGGGATAGTGAAGGAAAATTAAGTGATATAACGATCGAAGATCAGGTGAGCGATGCGTTACAAGTTTTGAAATTTGCTAAGGATCATTATGATTTCGATTTTGATCGACTAGGGATTTATGGTAGATCTTTAGGTGCTGCAATCGCTGTGTTGACTGCATCACGAAAACGACATGTTAAAAGTATAGTTCTTTGGGCTGCTATGTTTAATGGGACACAATGGCAAACGCAACTAGATCTGGTAAAAAATGGACAGATCAGCGAAAGAGACGCTATTGAACTTAGAAGAATTAATGGTCAGGTGGCTTCTTTAGAATTTTATTCTCAGATGTTAAATATGCCTATTAATGAAGCCTTGACCCATCTACACAAAGTCCCACTACTTCTCATACATGGTGAAAAGGACACCCTCATTCCCTTGAACCATTCCATTGGTTATGCTGAAGCTAGAGAAGAAGCTCAAGCAGAAACACTTTTGATTCGCCTTCCAATGGGGGATCACGACTTTACGTTCACAGAAGAGCGTCAAGCCGCCATCATTGAAACATGCCATTGGTTCAAAAAGACACTTGAGGGATGCAACGATGAAAACTCTTCTGCAAAAACTTAAATTTGAAACGGCTATTAACTCACCCCTTTGTTTAAAAAATTTCATCAATTTTTATCTAGAATATGGCAGTGATACAAAAATTAGCCCTGCCTGTTAAACATTGGCAAGTCAAAGCAATCCCTTAAAGAGGATGTCCTTAGTTTTAAAAATTATGCCCTCAAATTAAAATGTCTAAGCTTGTTTCTTTCCCATTCTTTATAGAGATTTTTCTTGTAACGTTAACCGATAAATCTTTATAAAAAAAATAGTATCGCTTGTGTAAAATGAATACGCTTTAAGCCACTCTCATGACAAGCCTACTTATTTAAGCCATCAAAATTGCTTTAAATGAAAAGGTTAAAAATGTCTCGATTCACATTTGCTCTTACTATTGCTCTTATTGTTCTTTTTGGTTTTCTTGCGGTGAATTCAATGAAGAACTCCTATAAGATTTTGCCAATTAATGCAGCTAAAGCTGTGGACCAAGTTCCCTTTTCAGATTGGCATCGGTTTGTTTCTACTGAAGACCAGTTTGCTGTCAAATTGCCGGTTATTCCACAGCATGCCACACAGTCGATTAGAGATCCCCTAACTAACAAACCTCGAATTTATGATATGTATGTTGCTCAAAAGGAAGATGGCACAATTTTTATGATTAGCTTGATTAAATTTCCCGAGGTTATTCAAGCGTCTAATGATGTTCTTCAAAAAACCATTATCAATGATATGATTGCTTCCAATCCCAAAAATCAATTAAAGGACATTAAGGTCAGCAATTACCACAACCATAAAGCATCTGACTTCAAAATTGAAAATGAAGAGCACATCGTAATAGGGAAAACATTTGTAAATGGCAAAACACTTATTCTACTTTCAACAATTTTTAATCATAATGCAATGAATGAGCAAGAATATGAGTTTTTTGTTAATTCCTTTGAATTAGAACCTTCTCAGCCGACACCTGAAGACGAATAGCCAAGGATATTTATGTCTATTTTATCTTTTTACCTAGTTTTAGCAGCATTTGGGACTGGCTCGTCCGTCGCACCTCCAGCCCCAGCATTGCAAGGGCCAGCACCTCCCCAGCAACCTGTACCAACGCCTCAGAGGACACCGCTTCATGCTACACCTAAGCAGGTGGATATGCATTTACTTGGAGAAAAAATTAAAGAAAAAGAATTAGAATCTGAGGCTCAAGGACCTCTTTATGCTTACCCAGGTGTTGTGCGTGTTAAAGATGGCCATTGGGTTGGATATGATTATTTATATAACATCGGCTCAAATATCCCTGTTGAAGTCACAATTGTCAAACCCAATGATGCCTCTGTTCCTGCTACTGAAGTCGCAATAAAAAATAAAATTATCAATGCTTTTCAAGCAGCAAACATTGATACAACTTTAAATGTGCATGGAGGAAAGCCTCCTGCTGCATTGTTCAACATGGCGGTTCTCGTTTATCCTGTTAATGACGGCTTTATAGCCCTATTAGAAGGAAGGTTACTTGAAGCCGTATCTGTTAAAAGGGTCACACCAGCTGCCTCAGAAGGAGTTTTACAAGCCATCACATGGGAGCAGAAAAACTTAATTGTGGCATCAGGAGAAAACTTCATACCTTTAATGACTCAAACGGTTGAAAACATTACAAGATCCTTCGTTGAAAGATATCAATTTTTTGACTCTTTAAAAAAGCGCAGAGGAAATGAGTAAAAACAACCCCTGTAAATTTATTTTATGAACATTCTTTTGACTGGGGCTAATGGGTATATCGGCTCAAGGTTGTTGCAAATTTTTCTTGCCCAGGGTCACCACGTCTATGCATTGATTCGCAATCCCAACAATTTCACTTTACAACATCCTCTTTTGACGGTCATTAAATTGGATTTATTAACAGAAAATAAATCCAACATTCCCGAGAACATCGATATAGCTTACTATCTTATCCATGCGATGAGCTATGGAAAAGATTTTCCTTCGCTTGAAGAAAAAATTATTTGTCATTTTCTGCAGTTTTTGAAAAAAACTAGCGTAAAGCAGATTGTTTATTTAGGCGCTATGGATAATGGATCAACACTCTCTGCGCACTTTGCTTCACGCCGGAAAACAGAAGATGCGATTAAGAAAAGTGGCATTCCTTACACAGTCCTCAAGGCAGGAATTGTTATTGGAGCGGGGAGTGCTTCATTTGAAATCATCCGAGATTTAGTTGAAAAGCTTCCTGTTATGGTGGCACCAAAATGGATTAACAATCCTTGCCAACCGATTGCTGTTGAAGATGTTCTTTTTTATTTAGAAAAAGTTATGCTACATCCTGAGGTAATGAACGAATCACTCGCTATTGGGGGACCTGACCAGCTCAGCTATAAGGAAATGCTCCTTGAATATGCAAATGCAAGAAGACTAAAAAGATGGATTGCTGTTGTTCCTGTTTTAACGCCACGGCTCTCCTCCTATTGGCTCTATTTTGTTACCTCTGTCAACTTTAGATTAGCTAGAGCATTAGTAGATAGCTTAAAGAGCAAATCCATTTTTACAGATAAACGGATTCAAAAAATTTTCCCTCACCAGTGCTTGGGTTATCAAGAAAGTGTTGCTAAAGCTTTAGATGTTATAGAGCAGCATCCTTTAATTCCAAGCTGGAAAGATACTCTGATTTCAGAGCAACTAGAAGCAAAATTAAGTAGGGATGCAAAAATTCCTACTATAGGTTGCCTTTTAGATAGACAAGAAGTGCTTTCCTCTTTAACGAAAGAGACTATCATCGACCGTGTATGGAATATAGGTGGTAAGACAGGCTGGTATTACATGAATTGGGCTTGGCATTTAAGGGGCTTTGTCGATAAGCTCTTTGGGGGTGTTGGTTTGCAAAGGGGGAGGGGAAATGGCACTGCATTGAGCCCAGGGTATTCTTTAGATTTTTGGCGTGTTATCCTTGCTGATAAAGAGAAAGGCCATCTTTTACTTTACGCTGAAATGAAGATTCCGGGAGAGGCTTGGCTCGAGTACAGAGTAGAGCAAAAGGGTTCAGGCTCAATTATAAGGCAAACAGCTTCTTTTCGCCCTAAGGGCATTATGGGACGCCTTTACTGGTACATTCTTTTACCTATCCATCTTTTAATTTTTCGCGGAATGGCACGAAAAATTGCTAAAAATTAACTTAGGTCCATAGAAGAGATTTTAATTTATTTAATATATCTAAACGATTGCTGAATATTGCTCTTATGAGTTGTTTATTCTTCTAATCCAACAGTCCTGGCCTTTGGCTTTCATTCAATTCGTCTCCCGCTTTTTTTTTTATTCTTGAGCGATAAATTCATAGCTTTGGTTGCTGAAAATAGAATTTAATTTTTTGCTTTTAACCTTAGGCATTTTTGCTATTACATACTGGATGAAAATTGACAAGTTTCCAGAATTTTAATTCATAAACCTTATTCTATTAAAAGCTTACGAATGCCCCACTGAAAAAAATCTTTGATCTGATCTTTAGTTGACGGAAAGCAAATTGGAGTGGTAGCATTTCAGTGCTTTTTAATCTCAACCGCTAATGTAATAAGGAATGTGTACTGGCAATGCATTCTCAATCAGTTTTCAATACCTTGCCTTAAAAGCAAATAAATTAAGCACTTCTTGGCTTTTTTTATACATCTTAGTAGCTAGGAAAACAATCATTCCAAGCTATGCATATTGAACAATATTTTAATTAGGAAAATTAGGTCCAAAGTTATGATAACACAACTAGAAACATATCCATTGAATAGCCTCTATCCTCCGATTGATGCAGAGAGCGCATTCTTTTTTAATATTTCGGAAATAGCTCTTAGCATCTTTGCTCATCTAGATCATCACACATTACTTGTCACCCTACCCTTAGTTTGTCGCTCTTGGAATTGTCTTGCTGGCTCAAAAGAGGTATGTCGGGCAGCATTAAAATCTTTGGGATTGAAAGCTGTTTTCTCTTCTCATCCAGAAGCAGGTTCATTTAAAGATCAGGTTAAAAAAAGTTATGAAAAGTATCTTACAAGAAATAAATTTTTAGCCTCAGTACACAATCCAAAGCTGGGGATTGATCTTCAAGAAATTAGAGAAGTAGGAGATGAGAGTGATGATAGTTCAGATGATGAACCGATCAAGAAGCAAAATACCAAGGCCATAACCTACCATCAAGCATTCGAGTATGTATTGCAAAGGATA
The DNA here is from genome assembly GCA_011125455.1 of Chlamydiales bacterium STE3. Taxonomy (NCBI): domain Bacteria; kingdom Pseudomonadati; phylum Chlamydiota; class Chlamydiia; order Chlamydiales; species Chlamydiales bacterium STE3. The sequence continues at coordinate 6,922 of VKHO01000031.1, forward strand.
GAAGAGCTCGGGAAACAAAGCCATAGCAAGGATTTAAAGAGCTTAAGGATCATTCTTAATTCTGAAGATGAAACGATCAAGGCTTTAGATAAAATCGTACATACGAAAATCTTGCATTTTCATTATAACCCATATAAAAAATTTAGCTGGCTTCAAGTTATTCTTATTACTCTAAAAACAAGACAGGTAATTACTGATATAGAAAAAAGGGGGGCGGAGGACTATCAAATCTGTCTGCCTGTTGATCCAAGGCCTACGACGCCCGAGATGTTTGCTTAAAACAAAACATGCCATTTTTAAAAACTAGCTTGTTAGAGTCTTGTTGAAAGCAAGGCCTAACAAGAGGATGTATAAAATGACGCCTCAGTAAAATCAATTCTAGAAGCATCTAATATTTCTAGGATGGATTTTTTCAGGGTGTAGAGACTAGGGGAGAGCTTTCACAAAGTGAAAGCTAGCTTTTTGCTTTTTTAAGTTGGCTCATAAGATTAGCCATTTCTATTGCAGATTGGGCGCCTTCGAAGCCTTTATTTCCAGCCTTGATGCCCGACCGCTCTAGGGCTTGTTCGATCGTATCTGTTGTCAATACACTAAAAATTATTGGTATATTATTTTCATAGGAACATTTTGCAATTCCAGATGCAACTTGTCCGCACACATAGTCAAAATGCGGTGTAGCCCCACGGATGACAGCTCCCAAACAAAGAAGTGCGTCATAGTGCTGATTTTCTGCAAGTTGCTTGGCAATTAAGGGGATCTCGAATGCTCCCGGTACCCAAACTACTGTTATTTGGTTATTTTCTACTTCAAACTGGTCGAATGCCTGTTGTGCACCTTCTAAAAGATTTTTTGTAATCAATTCATTAAAGCGAGCGCATATAATAGCAAACTTTAGACCTTTAGCATTAAATTTTCCCCGAAACTCTTTCATTTTGTTGCTCCATCTATCGCACACATATCAATAAAATGGCCGAGCTTTTCTTTTTTTGCCAGGAGATAATTGCGATTTTCTTGGGTCGCGTTCGATAGGAGGGGAACTCTTTCAGTAATCTTTAGATTATAACCAGATAGCCCACTGTACTTAGCAGGATTATTTGTCATCAATCTGATCGTTGTAATACCAAGATCGACTAGCATTTGTGCGCCAATCCCATACTCTCTAGAGTCGGCAGGAAAGCCCAGTTCTAGATTAGCTTCTACTGTGTCAAGTCCTAAATCTTGCAGATGATAAGCACGCAATTTATGGCCAAGCCCAATGCCTCGCCCCTCGTGTCCTCGAAGATAGATAAGCACACCCGTTCCTTCTTCTTCGATTTTTTTCATGGCTAAAGATAGTTGAGTTCCACAGTCACAACGCTTGGATCCAAAAATATCACCAGTTAAACATTCAGAATGCACTCTGACAAGCACATTTTGTTGGTCGCGAACATCACCCTTGACTAAAGCGACATGTTGAATACCGTCTAAGGAAGACTCATAGATATAGGCTTTGAACAAACCGAATTCTGTGGGCAACTTTGCTTCTGAAACACAGGTAATGAGTTTCTCTCTTTTTCGCCGATAACGGATAATTTCTTCAATTGTTACAATTGTCAGGTTGTGAGCATTTGCTAAAGCTTTTAACTCCTCAAACTTAGCCACAGTTCCATCGTCGTTAACAACTTCAGCAAGAGCGCAAGAAGGGTATAGCCCCGCCATCTGGGCTAAATCGACGCCTGCTTCTGTATGGCCCGCTCGTTTTAATACCCCTCCTTCGCGGCTTTGCAAAGGAAAAATATGGCCTGGACGCCTCAATTGTTCCGGTTTTGTTGAGGGGTCGATTAACATTTTAATTGAATGGCTTCTATCTCTTGCGGAAATCCCTGTTGTAATTCCTTCTTGAGCATCAACGGAAATTGTGAATGCCGTAAGTCTTGGATCGGTGTTTTCTGCAACCATTTGGGGCAGCTGAAGTTCCTTGAGTCTTTCTTTACTTAGAGGAAGGCAAATAATTCCGCTTGTATGGCGAATCATAAACGCAATTGCCTCAGGCGTAACTTTTTCGGCTGCAATCATGAGATCACCCTCATTCTCTCTTCCCTCATCATCTGTAACAATAATGAGTTTTCCGTTACGTAGGTCTTCAAGAGCTTTTTCTACATTACAATTCATAATTTTCGTCCTGAGTAGGTCAATTTTTCTATGTATTTTGCCACCAAATCTATTTCTAGGTTAATTCGGTCACCCACGCCTTTAATACCTAAAGTGGTATTTTTTGCAGTATAAGGAATTAGTGCGACAGAAAAAAAATCATTATTTACATTCCAGGCTGTAAGGCTCACCCCATCGACAGCAACTGACCCTTTTTCAACTATGTAACGCATCGTAGCAGCTGGAGCTTGAAAAGTCATTTCATAGGAATCATCAGCGAGTTTTTTTTTGCAAAAGATTGTCCCTACTTGATCAACATGTCCTTGAACTAGATGGCCATCTACACGTCCTCCCATGAGCATAGGACGTTCCAAGTTGACATAATCTCCAACTTTGAGATCTCCTAGGCAAGTTTTTCGTAACGTTTCCTCAACAACATCTACGGAAAAAGAGCTTGAGCATAGATCGACACAGGTAAGACAGCAACCATTAATAGAAACAGAATCTCTTATTTTTAAATCTTCTAGAAGAGATTTTCCTTCAATGACTACTTTTAAACCGTTTCCGATGCGTTTAGTTGATCGAATTATTCCTAACTCTTCAATAATTCCTGTAAACATGCTTCCTCGTTTGTATAAGGGTCACCTATTCAATTTTAAATAAATGTTTATCAGAAATTTTCACAAAGATTTACTTTCGACTTAAGGGGATATTGAAAGGCATTTTTTGTAAAATTCTAGAAAAAACATCTCATTAAACGATGCGAAAACTCACTTTTTTCAGGAGTCTAAAAAAAATTATGCCAAAGTCAAGCAATTAATTAAAGAATTATAGAGCGTTAATGCTTAAAAGTATAAAAACAAAATGTCAATCCACCTTACTAATGCAAATAGTAGCTCGGTCGATAATAAAGAATCTAGGGCAAAGAACTCTTCTTGGCAAATTAATCCTTCTCTGTTACCATAAAGTAATAAGTGTTGATTTGAGGCTTTTGTCGTTGTCCAAACCCATCAGTTTTTTTCAAGTTTTAGTCTCCTTTTTCTTCGTGCAGCAATCATTTCTATGCGTAAGAATCAAGCGGCCTACTGACTTTGCTTTAGAGCGAGCGGGGTTGTGAATGATTAAGAAATTCCCTCAATCAATGCTTGTAAACATCCAACATGGAGATTTGGAAACATGAAAAAAATTTTCGTAGGCAACTTGCCATGGAAAGCAACTGAAGATGAACTCAAAAAGCTATTCGAAGCTTTTGGTATGGTCCTTTCAGTTAAAATTGTACTTGATCAATATACTGGTAAATCTAAAGGATTTGGCTTTGTAGAGATGGAAGAGAGCGACGCTGCAGAAGCTGCAATAAGAGAACTTAATGAAAAGCCATTTTTAGACAGAACTTTAAGAGTTAGCTTAGCATTAGACCGTCCAGCAAGAAGAGATGGCGGCAATGGTGGTGGCGGTGCTCATAGTCGTGGTCATTCTAGCTTCAATGGCGAAAGATCTTACCGCTCACGCGATCGTTAGTCAATTCATTCTTTGAAAGCGAGCTTCCTCGCTTTCAAAGAATTTAGTTCCCCAATAGCCCCTTAACCAAACTCTTAGCTTCCTTCTCAAGGCTCTTTAAAGGCTTTTCAAAAATATTATTTTTCTTTTCTTTGCTATCATGCTCTTTCTCTTGCTCAGCATCAGCTTCAACATCCCAGGGTAGTGGCCGAGTAGTTGGATCGGGAATGTTGCTATCAGTTAACGAACTGGTAAAGGCATCTAAGACAGTCCCTAAAACGACTCCTTGCGGACTTCCGCTCTTTTGCGCAATTAGAGCAGAAATACGTGTTACAGCTTTTGTAGTGTCTAAATGGGGATTCGAAAGATCCCCATGAAAAGGAATTTGAAGCATGTATTTTTTTGGTAACTTTTCTATCCCAAATGCTTTTTGGAGGGCAGCACTAGAGAGAGCCACATTCATTTGCAATTTATTGTGGTTGAAATCAATGGTTCCCCAAGAAGCAATAGGGTATGTTTGAGCAATGAGCATATCCATGCGAGCAAGATTTAACACGCTGTGATTCAAACTAAAGTAAAGGGGAGTAAATTGCACATCGCAATCTTGGGTGAAACCTAATAAACTGACAGCTTTACTCAACTCACTTTTTTGACTCACAGTAATACGAGGAAAATTCATCTGCCCCTGGCCTACAGAAAGATGATCGAGAGTAAATTGCTGCAAAGGAAGTTTAAACTTCTCAGGCTGTATCAAAACTTCTATAGGGTCTTTAACTGAAGTAATGGGGAGAAGAAAGGGGAGCAAGTCTTTTAAAACACTATTTTCAAGTTCACGTGTAATTTTAACAGTTGCTTGCAAAGGATCTTTTAGCAATAAGGAATTTTCTCGAATGATTCCGTTAAGATTTAATGACCCATTATTACCTTGTAAAACAAGAGAAAGAGTTCCATTTTCTTCTTTCATCTGCACGTGGCTGTTGCCGTTGACATGAGAACCAAAAATGGATTCAATTTTCGTACATAAGTTGCTATCAACTAGGGGGCAGAGAGCTCTAATAGGGAATTTTTGTAGATTAGCCTCAAAGCCTACTTCCTTAGGGGTAAGGCTCCAATCATGAACAAAAGCTCCTTTAAAAAAATTGTTATCTGCTTTCATATTGAAAGTAATTTCATTATTAAAACGATCTCCAGAGAGAGTTCCCTCAATGTTTTTTATGGGCGAACTTTGTGTCCCTTGCAATTTCCAATTTGATGTCAAAAGGCCTTCTTGGCTTAATAGAATTGTAGAATCTCCCTTAAAAAAATGACCCATATTTAAAAGATCAATATCAAATAAATGAAATTTTGCTTCTCCTTCAAGACGTTGAAGGTTAAAGCTTTGATTTTCAATTCCCTCTTTTAAATAACCCTCACCATTCATAAGTGTTTTCCCTTCTTTCGAATAGGCGAGCCACTTAAAAGTCAATTTGTCAGAAATTATTTTAAGGGGTACATGTATCTCATGAATATTTAATAGTCCTTTAGGAAGTTCGCGGAGAACTAGACGGCCCTCTAAAAGAGTATTGTGATTTTTACAAAACTGGTTAATTTCAAAATTTAAAGTTGGGAAGCGTGCATTCTCTGATGAAAAATTAAGTCTAATTTTTCCGCTTTCCTTAACCCCTTCAAGATTAAGAGGAGTATTTTGAGTGATAATCTTGCCGCTAAAACGAAAGTTCTCTTCTAATAGCTTCGTACTTAAGAGAATCTTTTTGTCGAAATTAAGAATGAGATTTGATGAAAAAGTTTCTTGACTGCGTGCGCCTTCTTTTTTCAGAATGACTGTAAATTCTTTACTAGGGGAGGGGAATTCTATAAGCGCTTCTATATCATGTAGAGAAAAATTATTTTCGAAAGTAATTGGTTCCGCATGGATTTCAACGGTACCTTCAAGATTGTCCAACTTATATTTGCTTAAAGGAATTTTTAAGTCATTAAGAGCTATCTCTCCAATAAACGGTGAGGTGGGGGTTAGGTAAGTTTCAAGCTTTCTTACATTAGCGATGGGAAGATTTAAATGGATTTTACTGCCTGAAAATACAGTAAAATCATGAGAATTTAGCAACCCTTTAATGTCTGCTTTGGCCGTTGTAGATTCAGCATTAAAAAACAAAGTGTTTTTCTCAGTGAGAATTTTAATTTGATTGAATTTTTCTCCAAGGAAATCAAGAAGTATCCCTTTAAATTTAGGATAGCGAATAGCAAGAAGTTGATCGAGAAAAAGCGTTGGAAAATTTGAAGCATCTATTTGGATTTTTCTTTTTTCTCCATATTCAGCATCGATGGTAAAAGCCCCCTGAAGGCCCTTTTGCAAAGTATCTCCTTTTCCTTGTAAAGAAATGCCTTGGCGAGAATTTTTTAGGTCGATATTGATATTTTTTAAAAAAATAGGTTCGTTAAACTTGATCGGAGTTTTATTGGCTCCCTTTGTCAGAGCATATTCTAAGTTAGTGTATCCTTCACTATCAGTGGCAAGCGTCGCATTCAAATTTTGCAGAACAAGCGTTTTTAAAGAATTATTGAAAAGAAAAGTAAAGAGGGGGAAGTCGCCATGCACTTTGTCAGCTGAAAAGATTGCTATATTCTCAGGATCATTAATTTTAATTCCACGAATTTCCTGCTTACCGAGCCAATTAAGTCGCAGATGCTCTACTTCAATTTTACCGGGAATTCTTTGATTAATACTATTAAGAACGAATGATTTACCAAAATCGCTAGAGAGAAATGCCGGTGTAATAAGAATTGCCAACATGATAAAAAGAAATAGTAGAGCCACAAAAAATCCAAAAAATTTCAAAAATTTTTTCATCTTAGATCTCTCCTATTAAATGCAGAATATTTGAAGGCGCGGTTTCATAGTATAAATTTTCAAGTTTTGAGGGGGGAGGTAATTCTTGCTTTTTTTTCAGTTTATGCAGGGTGAAATAAGAATCTAGCCTAATATGATTCTTTATAACTTTTTCGGTGTTATTTCTCTTTTTTCTATTTTTCCCTAACTGATTTTTCATAAGTGGTTCGCTTTTGTTTCACTATTGTGTTATTAGCTCAATTAACGTTCAACTTTGGATTAATTGAGGAAAGCATAATTGGCATTTTCTTTTGCTTTTCATTCTTTGAAAATTACATAGCAACGAGAAAAATTCGAATAAAAACCTTTTTAAGTAGGTTGCATATGTTAAAGAAGAAATGATAGGCATAGAATTATCCTTTTTTTCATTATGCCTTGTTATTGCTAATCTCTGCATGGGTTTTTTTATTTTTTTTCTGAAGCACCTAGTATTTACCTTTAGCACCATGGCAACGAAATTTTTTTAACTTAAACATTCGCCACCTAGGATATTGCTGAGGGTTTTCTCCTCAATTTATAAGCGTTTGATAACCAATAAGTTTATTTATAATTTCTTATCAAAAGTTACCTGAAAGTCTTCCCTGCAATCTTTAAATAGCTTGCAAAAGCAATTATTAATGATTCTTAGAATTGCTGAAAGCGCTCATGCGTCCTTTTCTATGAGAAAAACTATTTTAAAGGGGGAAGAGTTTCCCATTAAAGATTCTAAAGTGGCTGGGATATTCTCGATCCATTGGATAATATTTTCTTATAAAAGCTTTCCGGATGTGTTTTCTTTAAACATAAGCATTACACCAATAATTTTGCAGGGATTTTAATCAAATAAATCCGGAACTAAACTTAGTACACTAAAGCTTTCTCTAAAAGATGAGCGATAAGCAGTCTGGTTCCCGCAAAAACCAATTCTTAGCTTAAGCGATAAAATTGATAAGGGGAAGAGACCCATCTAAATGGTAGGGGTTGTTATAAGAGCCTTAGATGTGATGCTTTTTTAATGCACTAATAACGTCTGATAATATATATTATGTTGCAAAACAAAGAAAAGAGGCATATCTCTACGCTATGCCCTCAAAAATTAGCGTTTAGGGAACTCTGGCTTGGATTTTTGTTGAACTTCTCCATGCATTCCTTGCTGCGGAAAGTGACTTCTTTGCCTTCATTTTTGGTTTTAAAACGGGCATGCCTAGCATCAAATTGCATTCCACAGGCCGGATTTTATCTTCTGTAGACATAAACCCTCCTTTAATTAGTGCAAGCCCTAGTAATTAAAAAGTTATATTGTCAGGAAAATAAAGGCAAATATGGTATTGTTTAATTAAATAAACACTGATTAAAAAATATATATTTATGACCCCACTTACTTTATCCAATTTGCCCTATTTCGTCTTTTTAGACCCTTTTTCAAAGAAATTATCCTCAAAAGAACGGATGAAAGTTATAGCTGTGGCAACTTTAATTTTTTGCCTTACTTTTGGGATGGCTCATCTTGCTACCAATATATGCTGCAAGAGATTCATTAAGAAAAAATTTGGATCCTTCAAAAAGACAGCGGTTGCAAAACAAACTTTAGGAAAAATTGCCTCGGCCCCATTACACAATGGGGAAAAGCAGGTTTTTCTCACGACAAAACCTACAAGAGATTTAAAGGGCAAGGAAAAGTGGGCAGAGGGTGATGAAGTTGAGGACACAGCTGGAAAACTAGAAATAGTTGTAAGTAGTGATCTCGATGAAGTATTTTCGCAATGTATGGGTAGGCTATCTAAAGATCCTGATTCAATTCTCAAGCACTCTACCTCGAGGCCAAATCCATTTGCAGATTATTTTAGGGGGCTCACACTTTTAAACGAAAAATGGAAAAAGAATTTAGATTTAAATGCAGACACCTTACCCTAGAGAATATGACAAACGAGGACCCAGTGAATCAGAAAGCTCCTATTTTCATCTTAGATATAAAACCTAGTTTAACAATCGACCATGTCATTCCCTTTTTAAAAACTCTCACATTAAATACTGAAAAAGCATTTACCTATCTTTATACCGCACTACCCTATCATCATCTCAAAATAGCTAAAATGGAATTTTCTGATACCGGCACTATCTTATTTGGTTCTCCTTACCTAAATAACCCAGATCCCCAATCTTTTACAGGTCCAATTGCCACTAGAATACTTCAGGAAGTAGGCGCACAATTTGTTTTTGTCGCTACAAAAGAAGAAAGAAGGAGCTCTCTTGCAAAGAACTTTGCGCAGAAGATTCTTGCTCTAGGCAAAGCCGAGCTTTCTCCTATTTATTTTATAGGCGAGGATAGCGACGAAAGGGAAAATGGCCAATCTCTTCAAGTACTGAAGGAACAATTAGGTATGTTATCAGATCTTGAATTTGAAGGTGGCCTTATGATTGTCTATCAAATCCCCTTTGAAAGCTTCAGCAGCTATTTGCCGAAGGAAAACGAAATAGAACAAGCCTACCAATTATGCCAAGCGGCAATTGAAGAGTTTGATGAGAAAACAAAAAAGAAGGTTTCTTGGTTTTTAGAATTACCTATTGATTTTATCAACTCTGACACTATTATCAATCAATCGCCATTTAATGGCTTTTACTTTGTAAAGTCAGGTATATTTCCCGGCTCTGTAGCAAGAAAGTAAAGCTGATTTTGGAGGACAAGCAGGGAGTGTTTAAATTAACCAGGGATACCCTGTTGAAAACCACCTTGAGACTCGAAAGTCCCCATCCCTTCCCTCACCTTACTGATTGCATCACTAATCTGTTGTGTGCTTTGCCCGCCTGATAAAAGCTCTTCTAAAATTTTTTTTAGCAATTTGATCATCTCTCTTAGGTTTTCCAGATTTTCCATTGCACCGCTGTCATGATCTGCGTTTGGCGCTATCTGACGAGCAAAACTTAAAAATTGGGTTGCATCGTTTCCTATTTGGTTGGCATCGGCCTCAATAAAGGCTTGTGCACTAGACACTTCTGATGAGATCTCTAAGTTACTTCGCAAACTGGATAAAGTAGAGTAAGCTTGAGTAGGATTCACTCCATTTTGATCTGCAGTCGTTGACATCGCTCCAATACTCGTCATAAATGCCTGTACTGTATCCTGTAAAACTTGCTGTTGGTATAAGGAAAGGTTGCCGTTTGAAATTGAATTCGCAAATACACTGCTAACTAAACTTTGAGCGGCCCCAGAGTCTTTCATTTTTGTAATAGCTGCTGTTAAATTCTTTTGTGGGCCTGAACCTTTCAAAATAGGTTTTTCTTTAACCGCTTCTCCAAGAATGCTGGTTAATATAGATAAAGAAGCCAACTGCTGAATATTTTTCTTATCTTCAACGGACAGAGTCGAGTCTCCAAAAGAGTTTGTCAACTGCATTTTAAGCAACTGGGTTACCGAATTAGAAACTGAAGAAGTTGCATTCCCCACCAGAGCGCCCGCCGCCATTGTAGTTACTCCCGTTCGATCCACGATAGGGTCATTATTGACCAAGATTTTTTGTCCGCCCCTGGCATTTATTTTCTTGTCTATATCCATTAGGACATACTTGACCCCCATAACGCCTGTTCTCCAGTCTCCGTAAAAGCCATTAGAAAAACCTTTATTAGCAAGAAGGGTCTGAGGGGTTTGCTTGTTGTTTAGTAAGCCATTTTTTACAGCTCGGTTAAATATATCTTTATATCCAGCTGCAACTTTTGCTCTGTTTCCTTCACTTGTGCTCATCAGTGTATTTAAAGCTTGTTTCAATTCCACAAGGTCTCTTACCTGTTGAATCCGCGGATCTGTACTATTTAACGAAAAGAAGGAAGTCCCAAAAAGAGATTGAAGGGGTTTGGCTAAAATTCCATAGGCATCCCCCGAAATTTTTCTTATGTTTTGAGCAATTTGGCTGAGAATGCCCGATAAATCTGCTCTTGTCATTACTTCCCAGCCCTTAGGTAAGGCATTAGCCAAGTCTTTAAAAGATTGATCGTTGTATGGGGGTTTATTTTCAGCGGCTAACTGCGAAGCCATACCCGCAAAAAGAGCATCCGGATTAGCAGTTGGTAAAGAGATCCCTAACTTTTGCATTGCTAGAACAACTTCTGGATTATTGCCAATAATAATACCCCCAGTAACGTTATTTGGCGTATTTTGCATTAAAAACTGTAATTGAGAGAAAAGTGAAATCAAATCCCCTACTTTTGGATCTATTTTGGCTTGCTTCAGCAAATTGCTTACAGCTTCATTTGCAGAATCTGTCTTAGTGCTTAAACCATTGTCTGCTGCTGTTTCTTCTTTGACAGTTGCACTTGTAGCTACAGTGGTTGGCTTAGGAGTCAGGAAAACAGAGTCATTATCATCTAAAGCATAAGTATGAAACTTTCTATCGGTGGCATTACTCGTTACTTGAGCTTCATTTAAGGCATCTTGTAGCTGTTTAATCGCATCACTGACGATCTTGATATAGTTTTGCAAAGACATACCATCTGTCCTGCTAGGAATGTAGCCCTTATCAGCTAACTGTGAAGCCGAGTCCATTAAATCATTAAATCGATCAGGAGATGCGATAACCACTCCTGATGCGGTTTTTATAGTTGTTCCTGGAGCAGCGGTTAGGGCGTTTGCACTCTGGAAAATCACCGGAGCTAGATGCAACTGATTCGCCACAACTTGCAAAGCTGTTGTTGAATTGCTAGCCTCCGTTAATACATCGTCTTCATGTTGAATCGGCGCAATTGCAGGTTGCTGGAGCTGCTCTGTCTGATCTGTATCTTGAGAAATTTGTTGTTGGTAGAATGCCGGATCGATATTATTGTTGTTATTGACGTTTAAGCTCATTTTACGACCTCGTCATGTTGACTTTCATACTCTTTTATTAGTCCTTTAACCGCATCGAAAGTCAGAAGAGCGCGGTTTTTTATTTCCTGGTATTTTGCCTGTTCCCCTGCCCTATTAACGACTGTTTGAAGCGCAATCAGCGTAGAAACGTAATCTTGTTTTTTTTCATAGCACGCAGCAATAAAAAAGTATGGCAAGGGATCGCTTGGGACAAAACCCGCATACTCTAAAAATGCTTCAATTGCTTCTTCGTATTGTTTGAGCATGAGGCAAGCAGAAGCGAATCCATAAAGAACTGCGGGGCTTTGAGCATCAATAAGGACTAATACAGAAAAAAGAGTCTTTGCATCTTCAAACTTTCCAGCATCGTAAAGCTGTTTTGCTTGTGAATAAACCCTCTCAACTTCTTTTTCCGTTATACCCAAAGTTGATTTTGTAAAAATACCCTCTTGAAGAAGAAAGGTTTCATTTGAAGACAATGTCTTAGAGAGCTCAGTCTCTTCGCCCATAATGAATCCCTAGGTTTTTTATACATTTCTTATCTTTATTATAACAAATATTTGTTTATAAGTATTTATTTAGTATTTTTTATAATTTATAAGAAAAACTTTAATAGTTTTTAGGAAGCTGCTTTAACAGGGGATTTTAATTAGAAAGATTTGATAAAAAATTTCATAATAACCTCTGTTAAATAACTTTCATCCCAGCCAGC
>VKHO01000032.1 GCA_011125455.1 Chlamydiales bacterium STE3
AATTCAGTGAGGCAATTTAAAAAGATTTAAATTTAGTTATTTTGCATGGGTTTGCCGTAGGATGATTTATGCAACAAGGCCTTGATATTCCATATCAGCCCAAATTTTTTTAATGCTTTTGAAATAAGTTTTGAATTCATTTAATAATTTTTGGAAGACTGTCTTGTCATTTAGATTTGTTACATCGACATGACAATCGAGCAAAAATCCTTGCGTATTAACTAAGATATGTCTTTTGCGTCCATTGATTTTCTTCGCCCCATCATAACCTTTGGGGCCCCCTTTTCTGTTATTTTCACAGATTGACTATCAACAATTGCAACAGTTGGATCTTCATTCCTACTCATTAATTTTCTTAATGGTTTTCTTAAACAATGATTAATTTTTTCGAATAAATTTTGATTTCCCCATTTTCTTAGATATGTATAGACTGTTTTCCAATGAGGAAATTCTTGTGGTAGATAGCGCCATTGACAACCTGTCCTTAATACATAAAAAATCGCGTTTAAAATTTCTCTCTTTTCATGTTTGAGGGGGCGTCCACCTTTAGAATAATCTACTTCAAAGTGTTTTTCAATGGCTTGCCATTCTGTATCTAATAGGTCACTTGGATAAAGTTTTCACAAAATAACTCCTACATTTTTACCTGATATTACACTACATTTTAGGTTTTAAGACACCCTCTACAACCCAAAATTCTCCTCCGAAAATCAATTGTGCAAAACTCAATTACGCCATATTTACGCACGAGACTAGGGCGTGTCGTCAACTAAGCCGTATTACTGAGGCTGCTAAATAAATTGCAGATAAAAAATTCCTAGCAGTCTTGTCATAACGAGTGGCAATTCCTCAATATTGTTTTAGCTTAGCAAAAAAAATCTCTATCAGATGTCTCGTTTATATAAATGCTTATCATAAGCCCCAGGTGATTTAGCATTATTTTTTGATGGAATTACCATTCCTTTACCTGCTATTTCCAAAGGGAGAATGACTCGTTCTTCAGCACTAAAAGCCTTATCAGCAATCACCATCTCTGCTTGAATTTCAGGAAGTAATAGATCTGCTCCATCTAAATCATGAGTCTGGCCTTGGAGTTAAAGCAAAGCTGGTTGGATTACCTAAAGCATCTGTCGTAGCGTGAATTTTTGTACTTAATCCTCCTTTGCTTTTTCCAATAGCTTGGTCCTCGGCTTCCTCTTTTTATTGCTCCAGCACTATGTCGGTGTGCTCACACTATTGTAGAATCAATCATGCTATACTCATTGTCAGCATCAGTAGCTAAATATTTAAATACCTTTTCCCAAACACCGCGTGTCTGCTCCATCTTCGATGAATATTTTTCCAACCTCCAAATCGCTCTGGCAAATCCCTCCAAGGTATGCCAACTCGATATCTGTAAAGAACTGCTTCAACAAATAATCGATTATCTTTGACAATAGATCCTACAGTACTACGGCGCCCTGGCAACAAATCCTTGATTCGTTCCCATTGATCATCTTGCAACGCATATCGCTTCATAAGCTAACTTCTTGAGTTGGTTAGATTACTCAATATCAAGGTATTTTAATCGAGCAATTAATTGACGACACGTCCTAGATAAAACCTTATTAGAGACTTCTGCCTACTTACCCTATTTTTTACCATTTGTATCTACCAACTGAGTTCTGGCTAACCCGTTTAATGAACACCCTGTTGGCTGACTAGCATCAAGCGCTTTTCACAAAAACTAGCATGTTTTTGTGAAATTTATGGTTTTCTTATTGATGATTTCACAAAAACATGCTAGTTTTTGTGAAAAACAGAGACTACTCAAAATGCGTCATAGTGTAGAAACACTAATAAAAAACAGAATCACCGAGCACGGTCCTGGTTGGTGCTTTACGCCAATGCATTTTTCAGACCTAGGAAGTGATGCCTCTGTTAGGAAAGCATTATCACAACTTGAAAAACAAAAATTCATACGAAGACTTGCACGAGGTCTCTATGACTATCCCAAAAAACACGATATATTGGGGGTTATTCCTCCCGATTTAAATGAAGTGGCAAAGGCGATTGCAGAAAAAGATGGAGTGCTAATTCAACCTGCAGGAGCCCATGCAGCGAATTTAGTCGGCCTTTCTACGCAAGTTCCTGGTCGAATTATATTTCTAACTGAAGCTGCTCCCAAAAAAGTCAAAATTGGTAATCAAGAAATAACTTTCAAAAAAACGACAAAGAAAAACATGCTTTCTTCTGGAACTAAGGAAGGTCTATTAATCCAAGCTTTGAAAAATTTAGGAAAAGATCATATCGATCAAAGAGCACGCATACAAATTTCAAAATTCCTCAAAGACTCACCTAAAGAAGAACTTAAAAAGAATATGAAATTCGCTCCAGCCTGGATACGAACTCTTGTCTTTGAAATAGTGGGGCTTAGACCATGAATGAAATCTATCTTTTAGCTCAAGATGAGCGAGAACTTTTCTTTCGAACAGCTGCTGATATCCAAAACATGCCTTTTGAGATTATCGAAAAAGACTTTTGGGTGGTATGGATTTTGGGAAGGTTGTTTTCATTAGAAAAAGTGAAATCCTATCTTACCTTTAAAGGAGGGACTTCCCTTTCAAAAGTATACAGATTGATCGATCGTTTTTCCGAAGACATTGATCTTTCCATTGAGCGGGACTTTTTTGGTTTTGGGACTCCCCACAACCCCGAAAATGCACCTTCCAAGAAAAAACAAAATCTCATCATTGAAAATCTTTCACAAGCTTGCACAAACTATGTACAAAATGAATTGTTAAGTGAGCTAACAAATGCGATTGGTGCACAACTTGGAACCAATAAAGGATGGCGACTCCATGCTGATTCGGATGATCCTGATTCCAAAACGTTATTATTTGAATATCAAAGCAAAAAATCAAATGCTGACTACATCCGACCTATTGTGAAAATAGAGATTGGTGCAAGATCAGAACATTGGCCTATAAGTGACCATACCATTCATAGTTATACCAAAGAAGCCTTAAAAGAGAGAGTCCATGAGCCGGAAACGAAAGTTCGTGTACTGAATGCCGAAAGAACTTTTTGGGAGAAAGCAACTATCCTGCACCAATATGCTCATTTACCTGAAGATAAAAGAATTCCTCCACGCATTTCCAGGCACTTTTACGATTTTTTCCGATTATTAAATTCTCCGACAAAGAAAAAAGCCCTTGAGGAATCAGCCTTACTTGAAATAGTAGCCAACCACAAAAGCATTTATTTTGCATCAGGTTGGGCAAACTATGGTACTGCCAGAAAGGGAACCTTGAAACTTGTCCCATCACCTCGTGTTTTGAAAGAACTCCAAAAAGATTACTCGTTGATGGAATCCATGCTTTTTAGGGAGGTCCCTGCATGGGAATTGATATTAAAAACAGTCGGAGAATTCGAAAATGAATTTAATAATTTCCATTCAAATTATTAAAAATTGTTTAGTAAAAAGTTTGGTAAGCTACACAAAACAAGAATTTTAAACTCTCTGCAAGGTTAAAAGGAATAGTACATGAGATCAGAAGGAAAAAAGCAATTATGACAGGGGCTAACCGAAGCATAGGAGAAGCAATTGCTTTATTCTTTGCTGAAGAAAGAGAGTAGACATAAATAAGTAATACTGTAGAAAAAGTGGTTTGCCATTGCTGGCTATTTTCGGGTTTTCTTCTTTGTCTACACCCAGGGGAAACTTATGAGTATAGCATGTCCTTCGTACAATTCAATAACGATTAAGAACAATGGACATATTCATAGGCAAAAACAAAACCATCACTGCCATTAATATAGCAGGCAATTTGTTCTTAATCCCGAAAAAAAGTCTATTCCAGAAGAAAAAAGAGTAAAATTAGATTAGCGAAAGCCTCCTGCTATAACGAGCGTTTCACTAGTTATCCATGCGGAATCATCGGAAGCAAAAAACACTGCAGCTTTAGTTATATCTGTAGGCAGACCAATTCTTCCAAGAGGAGTCCTTGCTTCAACTTTTTTGCGGAGTTCGCTCTCAATAATTCCTGAAGATTGCGTTCCTTCTGTTTCTATGATCCCAGGATTGATAGCGTTTACTCGAATTTTTCTTGAGCCTAGTTCACATCCTAAAGATTTTGTGATCGAATCAACTGCTGCCTTCGTAGCGCTATAAACAGTAGCATAAGGCGCCCAAGACTTGCTCGCAAGAGAACTGATATTGACAATGCTTCCTCCTGCTTGATTAAAATACTTAACGGCTGTCTGGCAAGCGAGCAATAATCCTAATACGTTTAAATCAAAATGCTTATGAAAATGTTCAACCGTTATCGCTTCTAAGGGCGCAAATTCGTAGAAACCTGCATTGTTAATGAGAATATCGAGTTTCCCAAAAGCCTTTTCTGCTTCAAGAAAAAGGTGATCTATATCTTTTTGATTCCTCATATTGGCCTGAATAGCAATTGATCTGCCGCCTTTACGTTCAATAGATTGCACAACAGCGTCTGCTTCCTCCTTGCTTGTAGAGTAATTTACCACAACAGAGGCTCCCTCTTCGGCTAATTCCTCGGCAATAGAAGCTCCAATTCCTTTCGATCCTCCCGTTACTATCGCTACTTTACCTATTAATTTTTTTGGCATAGTCCCCCCCTTTAGCTAATTCCTTCTTTTAACCACTGAATTTCTGATTCAAGATGAGCGAGCCCATATTTTAGGGCTTTGAGACGGATCGCTTTACGTGACGAATCAGTTAAGCTCTCTAGTCTTTCTTCTATTTTTTTGTACTCCTCATGAGTTTCCTCAATTTTTTCCAACCTCTCCTGAAATAGCCGCAGCATTTCCTCCTTATCTGTAACGAAAAAGAGCTTGAGAAGAAACTCATTACGTTGGGTTTCCAATCCCGTCGGGCTTTCAAACCATCTTTTAAATTCCGCTCGACCTAATTCGGTAATGGAAAAGACCTCTTTCTTTTTCTTGCCAATATAAACAATTTTAGACAGAGCTTTTCCTTCCTCTGCCAAAAGCTTTAGCATTGGATAAATCGTCGAATCAGATTCTCGCCAGAAATACACTGTTGACCTCCCCATAAGAGATTTGATCTCATATCCCGAGCAGGGTCCATCAAGAAGCATTCCCAAAATTGCATATCTTGTTTTATTGACTGATCTCATAAAAATACCCAGTTTTTGGGTATTTTATCCCATAAAATGTTTTTTGCAAAGGGCATTCGCTGCGATTGCCAAAAAATTATGAATTAATGATGTTCTTATTCATGTTCTTGAAGATGAGGGATTGGATCGTTTCAATAATTGAAAATTTTGGTTGTATTTCTTCAACTCCCTTCAATTTTAAGGCTTCATTTTTTCGAAAATTTCAGATGCGCAGAGTTTAATTACATCCTATTTATGCAATGAGCCTTGGAAAAAGCCAGCCTAAAAATGCTTGGGTTTATTTGAATTTACTGCTCTTTATTTCTTAGATATTAGTGATCTCTGTGATTGATACAGGAATAATGTCACCCGTCTAATCTCGCGTTGCAGTGAATGCAAGGAATTAGCCAACAGTTTTTTGAGTGATTACATTTTCTTTAAATTTATTTTATGTTATGCCTTTTTACAAAAAGATGCTATTTTCGATCAAATGGGAGGCACTCAAATACACCCAAATTGTGAAGTCGTACTGAAATCCAAGATTATTAGTCATGGTCAAAGTGTGAAAAAATTGTACAAAAATACTATGGAGATATTTATGTCTGTGACAGAAATTATTGAAGAATATTACAAAGCAGTTGGAAATAAAAATTTTGAGAAGATAGAGAAACAACTTCATCCAGATGTCGAGTTTATTGCTCCTCTTGCACAAATGAAAGGGAAGGAAGCGGTCCTTGAGTTTACAAAAAAATTTACGACTCTTTTTAAAACTCTAAACATTCGAGCTAAGTTTGGTGCGAACAATCAAGCTATGGCCGTATATGATGTAGATTTTCCGGAACCTATTGGGATTTTTTCTAGCTCGGTGCTCATGACTGTTGAAAATGGACTCATTAAAAAAATAGAGCTTTTTTATGACGCTCGCCCTTTTGATAAAAGATGAAGTTTTCTCTTCAAAAAACTAGAAAAGATTATTTAAATGCAAAAAAATTGGGTGAGTAGCTTCTGAATAAGCAGTTAAGGTGTAACGGTTCTCAATCCAATTGCGTTAGATTAAGTATTATCTATTAACAATTACCATTATTTGATTAAGCCAGTCATACACGTTAGCTTTATGCCTTTGACGTTCATATCCCCATGCGTCATTGACACTTTCTCGCTTGGCTGCAGGTGAGTTTAGCAAAAAGTTTTGCACGAAATTTATGTACGCCCACTCCTCTTTAGGAGCCACTGGCATTTCTTTACGTTTTTGGTCTTCCTCTTGCCACATCTTGGCAAATTCTTGGTAAGTTGGTGGTTTGCCTTCCCTCCAACGCTCATTTAACCAATCAATACCAAACGCAGTAAAATGAAAATGTTTGTCAATCAATCGCTTGAAAAACAGTCTAGTTTTTAAGTCGTTTTCATAAGCGCCTTTTAATATTAATTCATTTTCACCTAATGAATAAGTCTTTCCTCGCTTGGAGCATGATTTCTCTGAAAACTTAGGAATTGTCAACTTATGGCCTGTTTACAGAAAATGCAAAATACGCATAATGATTGCCATCTTATGTCCTTTATCTACCAGAGATAGCCTAATGGCTACATCTTTTAATTCATCTATGTGCAGAAACATCAAAGATTCTTTGAAAGCTGTCAATCGTTGGTCTTTCATCAAGGAAAACATGTTACTTCCCTTCAAATCTGCAACAATAACATATCTTGCCTGGGATTGAAAAGATGGAGTTTGCTTGAATCGAAAGTTCTGAATGCACCTCCTATAACCCTCTCTACCTACAATTGGTTGGATCCTGCACAAGAATCTAGCCTAACAAAAGGCTCAAAGATAAATTTGAGCATTTTTTTACGATCTTATTTCCTAAAAACCAACTTAAACGTGTGTCTTTCCTTTACATAAGACTGTCAAAAGTTTTAAAAACTCTTTCTTGATTGAGCCTCGCCTCACAATCTATCTACCTCATAGATCTTTAAATACGATTTTTTGAATTACGAATGAGGTGAAAGACCTGGATTTGATGCGTGTAAATCCGACCAAAGGAAGATGGATAATGCCAAGATTAGTCGAATCTTTGCGGAAACTTGCTGCCCAAACGCTCACGTTCTTTTCTATCGAATGTCGTGGTACCTTTATCTCCTTTTAAAATTTTCCACGCTTCGTCAGAAGAAACAGCCCAGAGATCCTTAGGGGTTTTCCCTTCATTATTACGAATTTCAAAACTGGCACCAGCTTTCCTCAAAGCTTTTATGTAAGGCAAATCCCTTCTAACACATGCAAGATGTAAAGCAGTATTGCCATCTTTATCTTGTTTATTGAGATGCTTTGTATGAGCGATCAAGCTATATACAAGTTTATCCCAATCAGCATTGCGCCGCCCTTTACAAATAGCTAATTGAAGAGGAGTCATGGCAGAAAATTTCCAATCCTGAAGATCAAAATCTATCTTGTACAAAGAAGCATATCGAATTAGATTAAACGCACACTTTACAGAAGCATTGGCTACAGACCAATGTAAAGGTGTATTTCCATAACGATCACGTTGATTTGGATCAACTCCAGCTTTAAGCAGTATTGGAATCGCTTTTCTGGTAGAATCAATGAAGCAAGCTTTAATCAAAAGATTTTCTCCGATTATGCCATCATTAAACCAAACCCTGCCTTTTACAATTGTTTTGAGTTGGCGAGTATCAAGAAGTTGTTGACTCGCCCTTAACCCACGATCAAAAAGAGCTTCGAGCTCCTCATCAGACTTATCCTTTAAGAGCAGCAGCTGGGATAGATAGTCTTTTGTGTGGATAAGGTAATCTTTCGACCAGGTATATTCAGAATTAAGTTTCCATGAATTGATATGCTCTGCCAACCACCCACCGCTTTGCACCCCTTCGATTAATTGCTTATGAATGGCATAAATTTCTTTAATGGCAAAGGCTTTCTGGCTTTGTTCAACGTTTGGGGAGCTGGACTGCACCTTTTCGCCTTGGCTAGCACAAAAAAAAGATTTGCTGACTTGATTGGTTCGAGCCGATTGACCATGATTCACCGAACCTTTAGTGACCTTTAAAATCGCCCATGAAATCAACTGCACACTTCCTAAGGAAATGATCCCTAAAATAATTGTCACGGACCAAGCTAGACATCGTTTATTAGAACTTTTTTGCTTTCCAGGATAAATGATAACATCAGCCAGATAAGGGATGGAAGAAAGGGGGAAGGATTTTATGGGCAAACCATACCAAACTTGTTTTTATTAAAAATGCAGGGAAACGGAATCTTTCGCATTTTGAAAGATTTAATATTAAAATGTATTAATTAAGGTTATTATAGTTTCATTTTTTAATCAAGAAAACATATCGACTTGGCCTTGTTGCATAAATCACCCTGTGGACGAGATTTATGCGCAAAAGTGAAAGAAACGCTGCGGATAGGATCTGCTTGCTAAAGAGAAGGTGAATCTATTA
>VKHO01000033.1 GCA_011125455.1 Chlamydiales bacterium STE3
TAATAGATTCACCTTCTCTTTAGCAAGCAGATCCTATCCGCAGCGTTTCTTTCACTTTTGCGCATAAATCTCGTCCACAGGATGATTTATGCAACAAGGCCCTAATTCTCTGCATTCTAATCTCAACTCAACATCTATTAGATAGCAGAAATATTGATTGCATCGGCGGAATGATTTAGCCTTCTGCAGACTTAAAAGAAGATCTTAAATGCGAAAAATCCCCATGGATAGCTTAAGCATATTTCAAACATATAAAAAAGAGATTTTTAAAAAAAATTTTTGCTACTCTTTAGCAGTTTCTTATTAGCTAAACGCTTTGAAACAACGAGGTCAAAATTAGAATATTTTTAAATTTTAAACAAAAAAACACATAGAGAAATTATTATTCTGTAAAATGGTTGCATGAACTTAAATGACACCTCACATTCTATGGATCCTAACTTCGAATGCCTTCACTGTAATGCCAAGCTTTTGCTCCCTCGGAATCAAGCAATCTTATTTTGTCCAGTTTGCGGAAAATCTATTCTCGAAGAACAAAAAAATATTTCTCCACCTCATGATACTACCGATGTAATTACCCTAGTACAAGGACATGCCCCTCAAAAAGAAAATATTCAATATTCCATAGGCTCATACCAAATTGTCAACAGTATTGGCAAAGGTGGAATGGGGGAAGTCCTTTTAGCATACGACACTGTTTGTGGCCGAAAAATTGCTCTAAAAAAAATTCGGAAAGATCTCGTTTCTTTAGGAAATATTCAGAATCGATTCCTTAAGGAAGCTCGTATCACCTGTCAGCTTACACACCCAGCCATTATTCCTATTTATAGTATTCATAAAGACCCAGACCTTGCTTATTATACGATGCCCTTTGTTGAAGGCGAGACCCTCAAGCAAATTTTGAGAAAGACACGTATTCAAGAAAAAAAAGGTGAGCGGCTTGATCACGTCGGGGGATCTATCCCTGCTTTAATAAGGATCTTCATTACAATCTGTCAAGCTGTTGGATATGCTCACTCAAAAGGTGTTTTACACAGGGATCTCAAACCTGAAAATATTATTATTGGGAAGTATGGAGAGGTTATGATCCTCGACTGGGGATTGGCCAAACTACTTCAAGATCTCTCTGATTCCCATGGCTCAGAAGAAGAACTCAAAGCATCTGAAAATTGGCATCATTTAACAAGAATCGGAAAAGTTGTTGGTACAGTTTCATACATGGCACCTGAACGAGGCCTAGGACAACCTGCCACGATTCAGACAGATATCTATGCCCTCGGAGTGATTCTTTACCAAATGCTCACGTTACGCCTTCCTTTTCGAAGAGGCTCACTGAAAGAATTTCGAGAAGGAATGTCTAAAGAAACACTTTCTGATCCAGTTGAAATTGCACCTTACCGAGATGTTCCTAAAATTCTCGCGACAATTGCAACACGATGTTTGGCTGTTAATCCCTCCCAAAGGTACCACTCCGCTGACGAGCTAATTCGAGACCTTGAAAATTACATTGAAGGGCGTACGGAATGGTTTCAAATTGCTGAGTTGGATGTAAATAACAAACAAGATTGGGAGTTTCAAGAAAATATCCTTATTGCGGAACATACGGCAATCACTCGGAATACCGAAATATCTGAATGGGTCAGCTTGATGATCTCTAAGGCTTCATTTGCAGAAAATATTCGCATTGAAGCAAAAGTGCGTCTTGAAAAACAGTGTATGGGACTTGGCTTTTTGCTTAACGTTCCTGAATTTTCGGAACGCAGAAACATTAATGACGGCTACTGTCTCTGGATAGGATCTGACCAAAATAAGAATACAAAGCTTTTAAAATCTTCTTTAGAAGTTTTACTTGCTGAGGAAATTTTTTTACAAAGAGAAGAATGGTACCAAGTTAAAATTGAAAAAGTTGATAACACTATTAGGTTTTACCTCAATGATATTTTACAATTTTCCTATATTAGCCGTATGCCTTTAGTAGGGACACATGTCGGATTAATTGCTAGAGACGCTGACTTCGAATTGAGGGACTTTTTTATTTATGTAGGCAGCCAAAATATTACCGTCAATTGCCTGGCTGTCCCTGATGCGTTCCTTGCTCATAAAGACTATCAAACAGCTCTCTCTGAATACCGCAGAATTGGCTATGCCTTTCCAGGCAGAGCTGAGGGAAGGGAAGCCATTTTACGTGCAGGGATCACACTACTTGAACAAGCAAAAAACACAGCCAATCGCCCTGCTTCCAATGAGCTCCTTGATGCAAGCCTTAATGAGTTTGAAAAACTTCATAGCACAGCTGGAGCCCCTTTAGAGTATCTTGGAAAAGCACTTGTCTACCAATTTATGAAAGATGATGAGGAAGAAATTAAGTGCTTTGAGCTTGCTGCAAGAAGATACAAAAAGCATCCGCTTCTCCATGTGCTAGAAGATCAAGCAATCTTCAGAATGCAAGAAAGCTCACGTACTGATCGAAAGGCAACTTATAATTTTCTCCTCCTTACCTTACGCTTTATTCAGCGTTACATTCAATCAAATCAGGTGCAAAAGCTGATCACAAGCTTAAAAAAACATTGGGAACCTCTGCCGTTCGTTGATCCTGATCCGCTATTAGACCCTCAAAGTTCGATTCCCCTCGCCATCTCTCTAGCTTTCTGGCTAGATAAGCCTTATATCCTTGAAGAGATCATTGAGGAGCTAAAGAAAATGGAGCCTCGGCCATTGGCCTCCATTGCTAATGCCCTCTATTGTCTCATTGAGCTTGGGCACCACAGTGTGGTAAGCGATTTGCTTAAAAAGTTGCCTCGGAATCACGAATCCTTTGCTATTTTGAAAGTCATCAATGAAACCGACGTTTCTTGTTTACGAAATTCTCTCGAGCAACTCTCCGTTATCAATGGCGAAAGCAGCGATAACAATCGAGCTTTAGATTATTTGCTAGGTAAGGCAATTGATCTCAAAGAAACCTCACTAATCTATGATTTCACTTCTCCGAGCCCGACATTATCTTCCCAATGCTTTAGAATTTGGGCTCTTTTACTAGACCATAAAACCAAAGAAGCAGCCGAAATTTTGCATACTTTTTCTTTCGAAGCTTTAAGCCGAGAAACCTCCTTTCTTTATTTTCTCTACGGTTGCTGGCTATTTGCTACGGAAGGCAAGGAAATTGCTCAAGTACATTTCTCAGGGGTTTTGGATGTCCCTTATCCCAGAACCTATACTTTAGGAAGTCACTTTATCAACTGCAGATTAACGGAAGGTTGGTTCAGAAAAGCATTTAATTGGGAGAAAAAGCAACTGAATAGACAAATTGAACTACTGACTACAATCCAAGCCCTCTAGAGTGAATATTTAGTTCACGGGAACATAAGTCCCATCTTGTTTCCTTTTAAGCTTAGAGTGGAGATGTCTTATTACGCGCCGGTGAAACGGAGGCTTTTCTCCGGGCAATGACTCAGAATCAATAGCTTTTAACTCTTTATCTAATCTTTTTTGGGCATAAATCGTTATTCCTACAAGGGTTAAGGAGACGCTAGCACTAACCCCTATCAATGCCCATCCCAAGGGAGCAATTGGAGAAGGTGCAAACATGAGTATGGCAATCCCCACCATTCCCGTCAAAGCTGCAGTCATGGCAAGCGTATAACCAAATTGCTTTAAATGAAAACGATATTTTACAGCCTTTAGAGCACTTTTAATATCCTTTTCTTGTAAGTCTCCGCTCTTCACTTTCTGATGAATGCGGACAATGCGCTCCTCTTGTTCGTTAGAAAGAGTTTTAAAAAATTTCGCTCGAAACTTTTCTGCCCGTGTTTCCTGTTTTGTAAGCAAATCGATAGCTTTTGTATAATCTTCTGAACCACTGGCTTCTTTAAGAATTTTATTCAGCTTGTTTAAAGAATTTGTCACCTCGAATAAGCCCCAGCCATTGATCACTAAGCCAAGGTTCTGTACTCCTATTGCTGCACTGCCCAGAGGCATCGCCCAAAAATGTACATTCTGAGCTGCAACGACTCCAATACTTTGTAGTAAAAGAGCAGCATTTGCTGCCATTTCAGCCATCACCGCAATATCGACAACACTTTTCATTGTCGGCAAAACCTTTCTCCATCCAGGAGTTGTAAAAAAGTCTACAGTATCGCTGGCGAGATTAATGGCCACAAAAGGAGCATGTGCCCATCCAAAAAATCGTAGTGGGAGGAAAACTTTATCTAAAACCTGTAAAGGTTCAAAAAATACCTTAGAAATCTCATGGACCGCTCTTGACTGCTCAATCAAAATAGATCCGATACCTAGAGAAAGCTCTGTGGCGTCCTTTATATCTAAAGCCCTGCTAAGAACAACAACGGCTAGCTTTTTCCCTTTTGGAATATGGGGTTGCGTTCCTATCTTAATGATGGAGGTAGCATCAAATGAGGATTCTTCCATTTCAGTAGCAGTACTTTTCATGCGGTCGACTTTTTCGGCTGGCTTACTAGTATTCAAGTTAGGAGTACCAACTGGAAATGAGGTCCCTTCTGTCATTTATCCACCTAATTAATAATTGTTAATATTATACTATTAATATTTTTTAAATTACAATGGAAATATCAAAACTTAATATAAGCATTAAATAATATATAAAGTTAACTATTGCAACAAAAAATGTTATTAAAAATTGCCTTTACTGCTTGTTTAAGGATCTAGTGTTGGACCAAATTATTAATGAGTAAGCAATGACCTTGCTCTTTTCTTGAAGGTTTCATTCTCTTTGCATATAAAGTTTTAAGCGCTTTTTCTTTGAGGTGGAAAAATTTTTGAACCACTCTTTCATGGATTTTTGCAAAACCAAACTTGTGTTTATCGCAAAGCAGTCCAACATCAAAATAGACACTGTAGCTCCTTCCCGGATATCTCAAATTTCCTTTAATCAACTGATCATGCATATAGGCAGGAAGGCAAACTCCCCCTGTTAGAAAAAAGGGGTGTTTAGATAAAGACTTAACAAATGCAGCATCGCCAAAATAGGAACGTGCCAGCTTGAGGAAAGTTTTTTAATCCATGAAAATATTTTGAAAATAGGCCCAACTGGTTCCGTGTTAAGAAGCTGAATCTTATAAAGATTCGATACTTTTTTTATTCCCAGAATCATTTCTAATTTCGACTGCACCCACTTGGCACAATTTTCTGATTCAATTTGATAAACAAGATTACAAGATCGCACAATTAGAATATCTTCTTTGATAAGCTCCATTATTTCCAAGCCTTGTTTCGCTTTCAAACGAAACGGCTGAAGAACAATACCTATAGGCAAGCTTTCCAAAATCATAAACGCCATAAAGTCCCTTACCTAGCGGTATGGCTAATTCTAAAAAGGCATGTGTTTGCTCATAACTTAACGAAGGAGCGCCCCTTGTCGCCGCCGCCGCCGCAATCCATTCTCTGCATTTAACGGTCCAACCGTAACGTAACTTTATTTGATCTTCGCTTAAGATTGCAAAAAGCGGAAGCTGTCTCCACCAATCCGGGCTATCAAGCCCAATCTGCACGTACTTTTGTTTTAATTCATCCCAGTATCCAAGTTGATAGATGTTCCAGTTGATGATTCCCTCCTTCATAAATTCAAAATTACCTACTTTAAAATCTTTGTTTTTAAAGATTTCAAATACTTGAGCAATCGTTGAAAAAACATGACCGCTGAAGTGGACAATTTTGTTTTCATCCAAAATGTTTACTTCTTTACCTTCAAAGGGAAGAGTGACGATTTTTTGAAAGATATGAGGTGCTGATTTAATTTTCTGAATTTTAAGAAGATTTCCCCCATGGCACGAAATACGTCCATTTAAATGGCATGCATTTAACCTTTCAACAAGGGAAGGAAATTGTATAATGGCTAACGCATCATTTTGATCGCGGATGACCCAGTTAAACAAGGCTTGCTTCAGTTCCTCAGAGTCGATAACTAGGTTAGCTAAGAAGTCGTGATAAGCCACCTTCTCCAATTCCTTCAAATCGTTTAAAGTCAGCTACTTAATAGGAAGAAGAGACTGACTTTCTTTCCAATGGGAAGCCTCTTTCTTGAGAATATCAAAAATAGCGCGAGACAATGTTAACGAATGAAGTTCTAGGCAGTATTCCAACGCGAGAATTCTTTGTTTAAGCAAATGAAAATCCCTACAATTTGAAGCAAGCTCTTTTTGATTATTCATAAATCCCTTTACTTCTTCTAACAACGGCAAATGTTTAGGATTGTGAGCTCCAAATAAAATAGGTTCCCTCTCTAACAAGTTCAGACGTTGGCAAAAATGATCAACCTTTTCTGTGGCAGGTTCCCATATCCAACGCTTTTTTTTGATCGGGAAGAAAGATAAATAAGAAATTCCCTTTTTAAATTGCTGAGTAAGTTTTTTAATGTAATCTTTAAAAAGAGCCATTTTGAAGCTCCAGATCGATTGAATGTTTCATCCGTCTACATTTTTAAAACAACACCCAACATTAGCAAGCCAATGCAGTGCTAATACATATTTCCTCTCCTTTTGTTAACCTAGAAACAATCTCATAGGGAATTTATTGCCAAAAAATCGGCAAAAAATTCCGTAATTTGATAAAGTTCTCTCTCATTATTGTTATTTGGATAAATTTCGTTATTTTAAGGAAAACCATGTCAAATTCCCCTCATTCAAACAAAGAAAAGAGACCTTTATCAAAAGCCTATGAAGCAAGTGAGGTGGAAAAAAAATGGTACCATTTTTGGTCTGATAATGGTTTTTTCAAACCCGAAGAAGCAGATCATAAAGGATCTTACTGCATGGTAATGCCTCCACCAAACGTAACCGGAGCATTGCATATGGGCCATGCGCTCAATATGACTCTTCAAGACATTCTTACTCGCTGGAAAAGAATGAGTGGTTATTCAGTTCTTTGGGTACCAGGAACAGATCATGCTGGGATATCTACACAAACAGTTGTTGAAAGGCATCTTATTCAGACTGAGGGCAAACGTCGTGTAGATTATCAGCGGGACGAATTTCTAAAGCATGTCTGGAGATGGAAAGAGGAAAATCAAAACAAAATCCTCGGTCAGCTAAAACGTCTTGGCGCCTCTTGTGACTGGAGCAGGCTGCGCTTCACCATGGACGATGCCAATAACAAAGCAGTCAGAGTCATTTTTAAAAAGCTTTTTGATCAAGGGTTAATCTACCGCGGTGACTACCTAGTCAACTGGGACCCTGTGACGATGACGGCACTAGCAGATGACGAGGTTGAATATGAAGAAAAGCAATCGTTTCTTTGGTACTTTAAGTATCCTTTAGCAAAAGGAAAAGGACATATTAGTATTGCCACAACACGGCCCGAAACTATGTTAGGTGATACAGCAGTTGCCGTTTCCCCTAAAGACGAACGCTATCGCAACTTGATAGGTGAGATGATTGCACTTCCCCTTACAGGAAGACAGATTCCCATTATCGCTGATCATATGGTAGATCCTGAATTTGGCACAGGTGCTGTAAAGGTCACCCCAGCACACGATCCAAATGATTACCAAATGGGCTTAGCGCACAAATTGCCTTTTATCAACATCATGACCCCCGATGGCAAAATCAATGAAAATGGCGGTACATTTCAAGGCTTGACAATGGAAGATGCAAGGAAGGCTGTTGTCAATGCTCTCCAGAATCTTCAACTTGTTGAAAAGATTGTTCCCCATTTAAACCGAGTAGGGGTTTCTTATCGTTCCAAAGCTGTGATAGAGCCCTATCTGTCCAAGCAATGGTTTGTAAAAATGGGGAACTTTGCTAAGAAACTTAAAGAAATTGTCGATAGCGGCCAAGTCCGCTTGATTCCTGAGAATTGGAATAATACCTACCACCACTGGATTGGCAATTTAAGAGACTGGTGCATTAGCCGCCAATTATGGTGGGGACACCGTATTCCGATTTGGTATTCCAAAAGCAATCCTGATAAGATGATTTGCTATTCTGGAGAGGGCCTGCCAGAAGAAGTGCAAAGATCACCCGAAGAGTGGCAGCAGGATGAGGATGTGTTAGATACCTGGTTTTCCTCCTCACTATGGCCTTTTTCTACTTTAGGATGGCCGGAAGAAACATCTTTGCTCAAGCAATTTTACCCTAATTCTACACTTGTAACCGGTAATGATATTCTTTTCTTCTGGGTAGCTCGCATGATTTTGATGGGGGATACAGTGATGGGCACTCCTCCTTTTCCCGAAACTTTTTTACATGGTTTAATTTTTGGAAAGTCGTATTGGAAAACATCTAAGGAAGGCGCGATCACATACATTACTGGGAAAGAACGTTTAGAATACGATTTAGGTACACCCCTCCCTAAAGAAGTTAATTACAAATGGGAAAAAATGTCTAAATCTAAGGGTAATGTCATCGATCCTATTGAGATCATAGATGAATATGGTACAGATGCCATGCGCATGGCTCTTTGCTCTAGTGCAAGTCACGCTCGAGAAATCGACCTTGAAAGAAGGCGTTTTGAAGAGTTTCGTAACTTTGCCAATAAGATTTGGAATGGTGCGCGCTTTGTTTTGATGAATTTATGTGGAGAAGATACTTCTAACAATCTGACGGCTTCTGAATTTTCTACAGGCATTGATGAGAAATTATTTGCGCTCGAAGACAAATGGATTTTGTCGGCACTTTCACGAACCGTTCAGACAGTAAACGATAAACTCGCAAGTTACACGTTCGATCAGGCAGCACTAGAAGCCTACAATTTCTTTTGGAAAGATTTTTGCTCTTCCTATCTTGAGATTTCTAAACCTATTCTTTTTGGGAAAAAAGGCACTCCTCAGGAAAGGAAAAACAAGCAGAAGCTACTTTTAGTAATTTTAACACAAGCAATTCGTTTGCTTCATCCAATGGCGCCCTTTATTACCGAGGAGCTGTTTCAAATTTTGAAAGATAGTTATAGCTTTGAAGAAGAAGCAAAAGTCGATTCTTACACTAGAGAAACCATCAATGCCCTTCAGAAAAAGGCCTGTATTATTGCCCCCTATCCGACTGTAATGGATCCTAAAAAAATTGACCCCTTGACGGAAAGTCATTTTAAAAAAATTGAAGAGGTTGTCTATGCGATTCGCAATTTAAGAGGAGAAATGAAACTCTCCCCTGGCGTAACGATTGACGTGCATTTCATTGGAGCGTTAGAAAATGAAGATTTTTGTTTGGTGGAAAGCAATCAACATATCCTACCTGCTCTTATCAAAATTTCTGATTTGCACTTTCATCAAGAAGAACCCCTATTAGGTTTTGCATCTATCGCAATGGTAGACCAAATCAAAATCATGGTCCCCTTGCCGGAAGAATGTTTAAAGCAAGAAGAAGCTCGTCTCGTGAAAGAGCGGGATAAGGTAAGCCTGCTCATTGAAAAAACGATTTTGCAACTTGAGAATCCTTCCTTTGTCGAAAGAGCCCCCCAACCCTTAATCGAAAAATTAAAAATGCAACTTGAAAACTCTCGTAAGGAGTTCATAGAGATAGAGACTAAGCTAAACTCCTTTAATAAATAGTATCTCAATACCATTCCCAATTGGAGGGTTTTTAAGCCATTCAATTTGGGAGTGATCTTTTAGTATAAATTTCCTTAAAATAATTAGGCAGGCTTTATTCGTTTGATTAATTATGGAACAAATAAGCGAAAAAATCTGTGTACCTAAATATTTTCATTTCTAGCAATGTAAAATACTAGGTCTTTAAAAAGGTATTGAGATATGGTTATGGCAGGATCTTCTCAAAATTATGTACCTTGGCACGAACGCACGCACTCCCCCCTTAACTTGAGCAATCGCATCTCTCCCTTTAGAATCCTTAGAATTTTCCATTGCAAAAGAAACAATCGTGGGTAGTTGTCCAAGGCGATGAGGTTGTTCCTCCCTCCACCCCTAAGCCCTACATCATTTGGAAGGGACTCTTCCTTTTAAACATCTAGCAAAATAGCAACCCGAATGAGCCGCACCCAGCGTAATTAACCCTAAAGATAAAGTTGCAATCCAATAACCCACTCTTTGTTTTCTTGTTTGCCCCTTTGGAGGATGAAAAATATAATGGTTTCAGAAGCTTTTCACTTGGATTGATAATTCCATGTTAAATTCGTTGTTATTAACATGCAAATAATTTTGTTATTAATAAATTATTATAAATAAAATCATCTGATTGAGAACAAATAAGCAGCTTGCAATTTTTTAAAAAACAGATTATTTTTCCAATCATTTCAGCATAAAGGGTAGACGGGAAGAAAGTTAACGAAAGAATTAAAAGAAATTAGAAATTGACGTATCGTAGCTCGATATCCTAGCAAGAT
>VKHO01000034.1 GCA_011125455.1 Chlamydiales bacterium STE3
AATTCAGTGAGGCAATTTAAAAAGATTTAAATTTAGTTATTTTGCATGGGTTTGCCGTAGGATGATTTATGCAACAAGGCCTTATTTAAGTCTATTCTCATAAAAACCATTTGTTGTTTTTTTAAAAAACTAATTTATATGAAATCATAAAAAACAAAATATTTAATTAAAATAATAAATCTTTATTTTACGATAGCTTCTTTAGTTTTAAAAAGCTCTTAAGCATGTTCCATAATTTCTCCAGCGTTGGCGGTGCGATCTTCCTTTAGGGCTTGAGGGCTGATAAATTAACCAACAAACAGTAAGTTTTTTTTAAGTCAAAGCGTATGAAGTGCTTTACAAGGAAGGGAGTACGAAAAACAACGGCAATAAGAGGAGAAAGTTTGAAAGAAAACTATTTATATTAATAAAAAGAGATAAAAAATAAAGTATTTCCATAATATTAGTATTATATTATATAATATTTCATTTATATAAATTAATTTAATTTTTTGGAATAAAGATGGCAGGTACAGGGTTCGATCGTTTTTATTTTCAGATGGAAGAATTCTACATGCATCCCGGAGATCTATTTTTTAAAACAGCGAAAAGAGAGCTTAATGAGGATCAACAAAAAATCGTTGCACAGACTTTTTGTAAAATGGATTTTAACAAAAAAAACCTCGCAGAGTTAGAGATACCTTTTCCCTTCAAAATTTTATCGAGAAACTTTTTCTGTCGTTTCATCATTTCGGTTTTTTTTAAAGAGTCAGCCGCTACAGTTTTGTCCGCAGCGGTTAGAAAATACCAAATTCTTACAGTGCAAAACTTCTCTAAAAAAATTGACGAATCCTTTAGCTTAAATCTCACAAAATGGGAGATGGACAAAATTTCCTCCTTTATTTCAAACCTTTCCTGGGAGGAAAAATTTAAACAAAAGGTTTCACAGCGCGCGGTTCGTAGATTTAATAAGCTTTCCCATACAATAGAAGATCTTCTTAAAAAGCAACTCCATGCCAAACCTGACCTTTGGCAAGATCTTTTATCCGATCATAGAGTTGATAATTACATTGAGAAGATTGAACGTTTCCATACAACGTCTGATAATGTTCTCCCTACAGAGGGTCCCCAAGAAGGTCTTGAAGATTCTCATTTTCATGCTACGTCTGATAATGCATTTAATGAGACAAATGACGAATTTCTCGAAAATAATGAAGGCACTGACTTTGTTCAAAATTCAGAAGAAAGTACAGAATTTTTATTTGAAATAGAAGATCCAGCCGATGATGGTAATATTAGTCGAGGCGACGTCTCCACTGCAAAACTTCAGACTCTTCCCTACTTTTTTAAATCGAGACAAGATTGTCTTGATTTTCTTTTAGGAAACTTGCAGGACTACTCTATTATTCAAAATTTTTCCAAGCTGTTAGCTGAGTACATGGGAGGGGGGAAAAGCGCTAGGACCCAAAAACATTTTGAGGCTGTATTTAATCATTTGATTCAATCGGCATTGCAGAGTTCTACTATTCAAGATAAGAATGTAGAGTACCAGCTTAATTCCTCTCCTGATCAAGAAATAACATTTTTTAACTTTTTAGTACCTTATCTACCTATTATTCTAGAAATTTCTCAAGAGCTCGCTGCATGTGATTTACAAAAGCTTAACCTTACTCAAATAGAAAATCTATTACTTAATGAAAGCAAAATCTCTAGCCCCTTTGGCCCTGAAAAGAAAATCGCTACTGTTATTGCTCATTTCATCGAAAAATTGATTGATGATTTGCTTACTATAGCTACCGACGAGAATTTAAAACCGGAATTTCTTGAATTGTTTAAGCTTTCTGCTAAAGGATTGCCACACCAGGAAAAAATTCTAGGTTTAGCAAAAAAAAGCGAATGGTTAACAAAAAAATTTATTAAACAAGTTATACCATCTTACGTCCCTTTTGTTACGTTGCTCAAAAAGAAATTAACCAAACTTTCGAAAAAACATAAGGAATTAAGGCACAAAATAGAAGAATTAGAAAAAAAATGTTCTATGCTTGGATCGGCTCAAGAGCAAATGAGCGATCTCACTTTGCAATTAAAAGCCAAAAAGTTGTTAGATAAAAGTTATGCAAATATAAAAGAAACTCTAGAGGAAAGCCTTAGGAGGGGACAAACTGGAGAAGCGCTGGCCTTGGATCAAAGTTTAGAGAAAGTTTACAATGAAATTTATAAAGTTTTCTTGAATGCATGGATTGATAATCACTCAATGGGAGGGCTTATCGACTGCATAAACCATTATCAACAATTAAATATTGATGTTGTGAACCTTTTAAACAAATCAACTTTTAACAATGAGAGCCAGGATAAAATAAAAATCAAGGGTTCTATTTTGCGTTTGACAATAAGTATACTAAAAGAAATACAAATCTATAGCTTAGAAACCCGTGATCATCCGCTAGAAGCTAAATTTTTTTCAGAATTGCAGCAACACTTATTAAAAAATTCGCTAGAGCCTAGTTCCTGCAACTATACCATGCAAATTTGGCAGCGATTCATGGCTCCAACCATCGAAGGGGTTTTAGACGTTAAAGGGCTTTTCCCTTACGGTAATTTGGATAAGTAATAATGACTTCGATAAGAAAGTTTCATTCGCAGAAAATTAATTTGAGTGCAGATTAAAAACTTAATCTGCACTTCTCAATTCCGATGCTAGCTAAGTTTTTTGCAGCAATTTTGTTTTTTTCGTGCAGCTATGAGTTGAGTCATTACTAAGATACTGATAATTAGCATCATCCCACTAGGCATAAATTTTTGGTGACCAAGAAAGCGGTAAGAAAAAAACAAGCATAAAAATCCAGTAATAGCAAGTGCCCCATAATAACCATATTTGGAATGATCATAGCGCATGAAAACGATACAAGCACATAGCAGAATAGAAAAAAGGCTGCTCATCATCAGAGAAGGAAGACTATCTGCTTTTAAATAGCCAATTAGCCCTCCGATAAAAATGATCAAGGCATAAGCACTTAGCGTATAGATACTATTTTTCAACTAAAAATCTCCTCAAAAAATGAATACATTGCTTTAAAGCTCCTAGATGCAGCTATAGGTTCATAATACATTCCTGTATTAATGTCATGCTCTTTAGTATTTGTAAAAGCATGGGCTGCTTGACTGTAAATATTTAATTCCCAATTGATCTCTGCGTTTGTCATCTCAGATTGCAAATTGAGGAGATCTTCCTGCGATACGAGCGGGTCTCGATTTCCATGTAACACCAGAAGCGCTCCATGCATTTTTTTTGCATTAGGCACAATTTTTGCGTGCTGATCTCCCATATGAGTGGCATAAATTCCGTGAAAGCTAACTACTCCTTTAACCTGTGCACCGCTTCTAAGAAGTTCAATCACTGTTAACCCTCCAAAGCAAAAGCCTACTGCAGCAATACGATTTTGATCGACGAAGGGGAGCCTGGCAACTTGTTCAAAGGCAGCAAGAATACGAGCTCTCAAGACTGCGCGGTCCATAAATAGAGGCATCATTAAAGAAAGGGCTGCATCATTATTGTCGGCAACTCGTGCATTACCATAGACATCTGCTGCGAAGCCAACATAGCCTTCTTTAGCAAATTTTTTGGCAAGCTCTTGAAAGACTTTTTCTTGACCTCTCCATGCATGAGCAATCAATATAGCTGGTCGCTTTTTTTGATCCTCATAGGCCAGATGTCCTTGGCAAGTGACCCCATCCACTCTATAGTTAACTTTCTCTACATGCATTTG
The DNA here is from genome assembly GCA_011125455.1 of Chlamydiales bacterium STE3. Lineage (NCBI taxonomy): Bacteria > Pseudomonadati > Chlamydiota > Chlamydiia > Chlamydiales > Chlamydiales bacterium STE3. The sequence continues at coordinate 3,747 of VKHO01000034.1, forward strand.
ATTCTCTTTCTAAAAAGCCAATATAGGACATGAAAAATTTTAAAGATAGAATTTTGTAAAAAGCTTGTAGACATAAGGAGGCGAAATCGATATTCTGTATTTTGTCAAAAGAGCTATAATGCAATGCCTTTATTTTCCTCTCTTTTTTTTAAGATACTCCCTCTCTATTTTAATATGACTTTGGGTGTCGTCGCGAGTAAAGTATTGCGAACGCCGAGGGATCCTCTAGCACAACTCATTTTTTTCATTATTAATCCCTTCATTATTTTTAATGGGGTATTAACAACAAATTTAAGTTGGGAAATCCTTTCTCTCCCCTTTGTCATATTTGCTATTTGCAGTGCCCTATGCCTTCTTTTCTATCGATTATCTGCTTATTATTGGAATGATCGTACAAGAGATGTCTTAGCATTTTGTGCGGGTTCTGGAAATACTGGCTATTTCGGTTTGCCTGTTGCCCTTTTACTGTTTAATGATCAGGGAGAGGGTGTTTACATTATGGCTGCGTTTGGTGTAACTTTTTATGACAATACTATTGGCTACTATGTTCTTGCGAAAGACAAGGAACCTTTTTATAAAACGATTACCAAACTACTTAAAGTACCTACTATCCATGCCTTTTTCATTGGCTTAGCTCTTAACTTGCTGGGGGTGGGTGTTAGCGATGTTTTTGAAGAGTTTATGTCGCACATTAAAGGGGCTTATACATTGCTTGGGATGATGATCTTGGGTCTGAGTCTAGCAAATTTGAAAAGCTTTAGATTGGACCTTCCCTTTATTGGAATGGCTTTTTTAGCGAAATTTTTAATTTGGCCCATCGCTACGCTAAGCTTTACTTTACTCGATTTTCTGATTTTTGGCTTGTACGATGCGGATGTATATCGAGCAATTATGCTCATTTCGTTTCTTCCAATAGGGATAAACACAGTGATTTTGGCATCATTATTTGAAGCTGAGCCCGAGAAAGCTTCGACAGCAGTTTTACTAAGCACAGCCTTTGCACTTTTCTATGTGCCACTTTTAGCCAGTTTCTTTTTCCGATAGGACTCAACCATCTTAGATCTTAAAACTTGAAAACTCAATCCATCAGCCGCAATGTAAAAGAATATGAGATGTTTGTAAACTTTGTTTTAGGCAAATCGTTTTTTAATTCGTAAGAGCAGTTTTTTATATGTTTTTACCAATCTATTTTTAAAAAACAGCAAAGTCAAGGTTTCATAAGAGAGAAAAATTTTAGCCCTTGTTAAAATTGAGAATTGACCGAGGGCTAAAATCTATTTTAAGATTTCTGATCAATGACCTGTTTTAATTCATCTAATCTTGTTGCCCCGAGTATATGAGTGATATGTAAGTCGCGTTGCGGAAAGGGTTGATCAAGTTTATTCTGACGCAAGGCTTCATTGATAGCGATGAGGTAATCTGATTGCGTCGTTGCTTTGATTTTGGAAACCCAAAGAACTAAATCAAATTCTAAACCGCTCTCTGCTAGCTTAGTTAAGACTACTATAGGTTCATCAAAGCCGAGCTTCAGTAATGTATCAGGCATTTTTATTGCTGTCTCTAAGATGACTTTTTGTACAATTTTTGGATCTGTGCCATAAGCTACAGAAAAGGGGATGCGCAGGCGCCTATACGTATGCCTAAAGGTCCAGTTGCTAATCTTATTGCTAATCATATCAGCATTTGGAACAATAATTTCTACTCCATCAGGGTTTGTCAATAATGTGCTACGCACATTAATTTCGCGAATTTCTCCTTTGAACCCTGGTGCGACTTCTATAAAATCACCGATTTTTAACTGGCTTTCGAATAACATAATAATTCCAGAAACAAAATTATTAAAAATGGATTGAAGGCCAAATCCTAATCCTACGCCCAATGCACCTGCAATTAAAAGAAAATTGGAAAAGTCAAAGCCAATAGAGGAAAGAGCTAATAGCAAGCCTAAAGTAAGTACTAAGTAATGAAGCAACCGCGATAAACGATAAACAATGGAGCGTTGTACTTTCTTTTTTTCTAATGCATAGTTAGATAAGGTTCGTATGAGAAAGCGCGAAGCATACAAAGTAAGGACTAAAATGGCTAAAAAGCGTAAGAGCCCCCAGTAGGTGACAGCGGTCAACCCAATATGAAAAATCGTTGTACTTAAGGCATTCTTTACATATGACAATCCTTTGGTGAAGAAAGCAATTAAAGAGGATAAATAGTAAGAAAATCTTCCTTGGAGAACATTTGCATGCTCCTTAATTAACCGAATCAAAAATTCACTATCATCGATGTGACTTTGTAATGTTTGCATGGTCAGTAAATTTTCTTGAGCCAAGCTATATGCTTGCGAAGACCCTTGGCTACCGACGCTCAGAGAGAGCATTTCTCCATAGCGCTGCATAGAATTTTGTAGCTTGTCGAGCCAATTATCTGTTGTCTGACGTAAATTTCTTAATTGCTGTTGCCAATAAATAATTTTTTGATTTACTTTTGCTATGTCCACATTTTGATTAGGATGGATCAAGGAAGCTAGGGTCAATTTCATTTCTGAAAAAATAAGTTTTTGCTTTGCGGATAATTCTTTTAAAGAAGATTTGAGGATTTCTTGGTCACTAGTGCTATCCTGATTATCAATTATTAAATCGGCTTCTTTGGCTTGGTGAGCATTTTTTGTCTCTAGCCAATCATTTTTTAAAAATTTTGTATCTTGTCTGATAGAGACTAACTCATTATCGCTCACAACGATTCTATTTCGAGCATAAGAAAGCTCATCTTCCTCATTTTTTAAGTTTGCCTGCACCACTGCGATGTTGCGCTGAATGATTTTTTGTTTGCGTTCACCAATTTTTACTAAAATTAAATAATAAAGAGTCTCTAAGCCACTTTCTACTTTCTCGGCTGTTTCTGGTTGTAATTTTCGATAAAACTCTAATTCACGATCAAAGTTATCGGATGCTGCAGATAACTGACTTTTATTTTCCTTTTCCGCATCGTAAAGCGATTTTAAATCCAACTTGCTTTTACGGATAGCATGGTGCAGATTTAATAAATCGGTTAAACGATAGCTTTTTGCAAATTCTCTTGGTACGCTTGAGTCAATATCATTGGGGGTAGGTGTTGCTGAAAGCGATTTTAAACCCGAACGAATTTTTGCAATAATACTGTCAAATTTTTTATTACCACTTGCTTCAATTTTTGTAAGCAATTGCGAAAAACTTTCCAGACGCTCATTAAGCGTGCCATCATCAGTGTCAAAATAAGTTAGTACCGTTTCATTAATAGCAGAGGGGTTAGGGGGAGAGGGGCTATCAGTATTTTCTGCTTTTAAAGGAACAAATAACGCGTGAATCAAAAGAGCGTAGAAAATAAGAATTTTATTAAATTTTCCATTCATTGAAAAAAAACCTCATTTTAGAGTAGCATCATAACCCTTTTTATCTATTTTTAGTGGGGATTTAATGCGCATATTCTGTTTATTTTTGACACTTTACTCAACCTTATATCATTTTACGATGAATGCTGAAACAGCTTTTGCTATTGGCGAAGGTTATAGGGAAGACAATTTAAATTGGAGTATTGCCGGGCTTAATGATGAACCAAACATTTTATCTGAGCTCGATTGGAAAAACATTAAAATGGTTCAAATTTCAGGAGCTTTTTGTCAATCAATAGCGGGGATCTGTTTTTTTGCAGACGGAGATTATGCAAAGATTTATGATGGGAAAAACAGAGATTCTGATTATTTTGGCAACCATCGAACATTAGAGTTTTCAAGAAGTTATGCTGATGCAAGCAAAGGCCATGCCTACGATCTTTGCACTGGGATAGGTTGGAATACAAATTTTTTAATCAGCCCTATTGAATTCTGCCCACAAATTGGGTACTCTTACCACAAACAGCATTTGACATTGAGGAAGGGGGTTTTAGTAATAGATCGCATTGCTGGGAAAACGGGACCTATTAATGGTTTAAATAGCAGCTATGTCTCCTGCTGGCATGGTCCGTGGATTGGCTTTGATACTTGTGTGAACTTTTATTCACCCTTGACTATTTTTGGTGGAATCCGCGCCCACTTGGTTTCTTACAAAGCAAAAGGCCACTGGAACCTTCGCTCTGAATTTGCAGATAATTTTATTCAAGAGGGCGTTGGCTATGGTCTATTCGGACAAGTCGGGATTCAATATGATTTAACAAAACGATTAACCATTGGAATTCTGGGGAGCTACCAAGAATTTAAAATCTGCTACGGTCGAGATAGACTCTCTTTCAGATTTAACTATATAGATGAAAATGGCAACACAAGATCAGCTTTTAAAACCATTGGCTTAAGACTTAATGAGGTAAATTGGGATTCGCTTCGACTCCAAGCCTACATAACTTTTAATTTTTAAATGAGATAAGATGACAGATCCAGTTTTAAATGTGCAGGGACTCACTGCTAAGTTAAAATTGGGTAATTCTTCTTACAAAGTAGTGGATAAAGTCTCCTTTCTTCTATTTCCAGGAAAAACTTTAGCGCTTGTGGGGGAATCCGGATGCGGGAAATCACTGACAGCCCTCTCTATATTGCGTATTCTTCCATCTCCTCCGGCTCTCTCTCCAGAAGGGTCCATCTTTTTTCATGGTGAGAATTTGTTGACCTTATCAGAGAAAAAAATGAGTGCTTTGCGGGGAAAATCACTAGCCATGATCTTCCAAGACCCCTCTTCAGCTCTCAATCCTGTCTATTCAATAGGATCTCAACTTGTTGAAGTTGCGGAACTTCATCTTAATCTTTATGGTGATGAGGCTTTTCGAAAGGTGATCGAAATTTTACATAAAGTAGGGATTCCTTCTCCTGAAAAAAGGTTTTACAGTTACCCTCATCAACTTTCCGGCGGTATGCGGCAAAGAATCCTCATTGCCATGGCTCTCATGTGCGAGCCAGAAGTGTTAATTGCTGATGAGCCTACTACAGCCTTAGATGTGACTATCCAAGCTCAGGTGTTAGATCTTATCCGTGATTTACAGAAACAGAATAAAATGGCCCTTCTTCTCATCACTCACGATATGGGAGTTGTGGCTGAAATGGCTGATGAGGTCGTTGTTATGTATGCCACACAAATTGTTGAAAAAGGGGCGGTTCAGCAAATTTTCGATCAGCCATCCCACCCATATACAGTGGCTCTGTTTAAATCTAGGCCTTCGACAGAAACGAATAAAGGAGAGCTTCCAACCATTAAGGGGAGTGTCCCAAATTTAAGACATATTCCAAAAGGGTGTCCTTTTCATCCAAGGTGCCCTTTTGCCATGGAAAAATGCCGCACAGGTCATGTGCCGGAGTTTATCATTAACAGCAATCCTTTGCATACAGCGCGTTGCTGGCTTCACGAAAAGCAAGAGATACTTTTATGAGCAATCCTCTTTTAAAAGTGATTAGTTTGGAAAAATTTTTTCCGATTTTTTCAGGTATTTTTCGAAAAAAAGTTGCTGAAGTTAAAGCTGTTAACAATGTTTCATTTCATCTAAATAAGGGAGAAGTCCTTGCGATAGTGGGGGAGTCTGGTAGCGGAAAAAGCACTCTAGGAAGAGCAAGTATTCGTTTAATTGAGCCGACTAAAGGAGATCTTTATTTTAGAGGAAAAAACCTGACTGAAATGAATCAAAGGGAATTATTCACTATCCGTCCTGAGATGCAGATGGTTTTTCAAAATCCTCTAGCCTCCTTGAACCCTCGAAAAACGATAGGCAAGAGTATTGGAGACCCTTTAATTTACCATAATATTGTAAGTGGCACAAGTCAGCTGGATGAGAAGGTGATAGAAGCACTGGAACAAGTTGGACTACCTGCAGAAGCAATGGACCGTTATCCCCATGAATTTTCTGGTGGACAACAACAGCGGATTTGCATTGGCAGGGCTATTGCCATGCAACCAGAGCTACTTATTTGTGACGAAGTTGTATCTGCTCTCGATGTTTCCGTTCAGTCTCAAATTTTAAACCTTCTTAATGCACTAAAAAAACAACATGGTTTTAGCTATTTATTTATATCACACGATTTGGGTGTTGTCAGGCATATTGCTGATCGTGTAATTGTCTTGTATCTTGGTAAAGTGATGGAGGAAGCTAAAGCAGAAGATCTTTTTGTAAATCCGAAACATCCTTACACAAAAGCGCTTCTCTCTGCGATGCCTAAAAACCATCCCAAAGAAAAAAAGGACAAAATGCTGCTAAAAGGAGAAATTCCCTCTCCTCTCGATCCTCCCTCTGGATGTCCTTTTAGGACGCGTTGTCCTTTTGCTCAGCCGGAATGTGCACTCCCACCTCCCAAAAAGCAGCAGGGCAACGGGCACCATTATTTCTGTATTTTAGACTAGCTATTCAAGGTAAGAAGCTGCTGCATGGTCTAAAATCCAAAGCGCTTTATGCGCAAAGGTACCAATTTTTTGAACTGGGAAAATACTTGGTTGATAGGAACCTTGTAGAGCTTCCTTAACAACCCTAGCCTTAGTCGCTCCCATTACGTAAATTGCAATGTTTTTTGCTGAATTAATGCATTCATAAGTCAATGTCATACGCCAAGTTTTTTTTTGTGGCACATAATTTGCTATGACAAGCCTTCCTTGAGTTTGCAAACCGTGCGTTTCAGGAAAAAGAGAGGCGGTGTGCCCATCTTCGCCCATTCCTAACATGATAAGATCAAACTTTTTAAATGGGACATGTCTAATGATTTCTTGTTCGTATTGAAGGGCATTCTCCTCAATATTTACTTCTGCACACATCCTAAAAACATTTTCTCTCGGTATAGGCAAGTCTCCTAATCCAGAGGTAAAAGCCATCCTGTAGTTACTATCTTTATCCTCAGGAGGCACAGAACGTTCATCACCAAAGAAAAATAGCACTTTATCCCATTCAATTTGCTTTGCGAGAGGAGATACTGCTAACTCATTGTAAATAGTTTGAGGAGTGCTTCCTCCTGAAAGAGCAACAGTAAAAAGGTCTTTTTGATCTATCTCTTCTTTGGCTGTTTTTAAAAAATGTTCGGCGCTAAACTTAATAGTGGTGTGAGAATCTCCAGGAATTATACAATCTCTACGTTCATCAAAGGAAGTAATTAAACTCATAATACCCTCCAATTACGTCCGGTTTCTTGTAGCATGCGCTCAGCCTCAATAGGTCCCCAAGAGCCAGCAGGATAGTTTGGAAAGCCTGCAGGTGGAGTAGATTGCCAAAATTCTAAAATAGGATTTAGGATCTTCCATGACTCCAATACCTCATCATCTCTTGCAAACAACGTTCTATCTCCAGCTAAGCAGTCCCAAATTAATCTCTCGTAAGCCTCTGGAGGTGTAGCTCCAAAATATGAGCCATACCGGAAATCCATTTTCACAGGTTGTAATAGCGTATTCTGTCCTGGAACTTTGCAGTTTATATTTAAAGAAATCCCTTCGTCTGGCTGGATGCGAATCACAACAAGATTGGGGGTTGTCTCCTGTCCGGATTGTTCGAAAGCAAAACCTGGTGCTTTTTTAAACGTCACAACAATTTCTGTAAGCCTTTTGGGTAGTCGCTTGCCAGCACGTAAGTAAAAAGGAACTCCAGCCCACCTCCAATTATCAATAAAGAATTGTATGGCAGCATAGGTCTCGACATTCGATTGAGGAGATACGTCGTTCTCTTCTCGGTAACCTTTTACTTCTTTACCATCTATAATCCCAGCGCCATATTGTCCTCTGACAGCATATTTGCTGAAATCCTTATTTGAAAATTTACGTATTGATTGCAAAACTTTTACTTTTTCATCATGAATTGCCTCGGCGGAAAGATTTGTAGGTGGCTCCATTGCCAACAGCGAGAGAAGCTGCATCATATGATTTTGCACAATATCCCTTAGCATTCCCGCTTCTTCGAAAAACTTGCCTCTTGTTCCGATGCCAATCTCTTCACTAACAGTTACTTGAATATTATCGATATTGCGATTGTTCCACTGAAATTCAAAAACTGGATTGGCAAACCGAAAAACAAGAAGATTTTGAACCGTTTCTTTTCCGAGATAATGATCAATTCTGTAAATTTGACTTTCATTAAGATGGGTCGTTAAATCTTTTTGCAGGCTAATTGCAGACTTTAAATCAAAGCCGAAGGGTTTTTCAATAATGATACGTGACCATCTATCACGAGTTTCATTAATATCATAAATAAGATGGTGATTTTTCAACTTTTGGACAATATCTGGGAAGTAGCTTGGCGGTGTAGAGAGATAAAATACGCGATTTCCTTTAGTTCCCCACTTTTCATCAAGTTCATTAAGAGAATTTTTTAGCGATTCATATCCTTCCTCATTATCAAATTCTGATCGATGATAATAGATTTTTTTTTCAAAATCCTTCCAAATTTCCTCGTCGACAGGTTTATTACGCGAAAATTGATTGATCGCATCCTTCATTTCCTTCCGAAAGGATTCATCAGATTTTTCTCTTCTGGCAAATCCCACACAGGCAAAATTGCTTGGTAGTAAGTTTTCTCTAGCTAAGTTATATAAAGCTGGCAGAAGTTTTCGACTTGTTAAATCTCCAGTAGCACCGAATATAACAAAGATACAAGGTTCTGGGGTTTTTTCTAAGCGCTGATCATTTTCGGAGAGAGACATGGGGATTCCTTTAAATTTTTTTATTTTAACGGGAATTCGAATTTACCAAAATGACTTTTGGGAAAAAGAATGCGTTAAAAAATTTCTATAATGGAAACAATTATGAGAAATCAATTGAGATCTTTTTTGTAGTTAAAAAAATTTTAAAATAATGGTATTAAAACTTTCTTAAGTTTTCAATTTTTACTAAAACTTGCACGATAATCCGCCGTCATTCATGTACTTGATTTGCAGATTGTATTTTCTTGATACGAAAACCCCTTTTCTTTATTCGCTCTCGCTTATGCTCAAGCGAAATTTAACGAATCGCAACTGAAGCTTTAAGAGGGCAACAATTCGGCCAAACAACATGTCGGTTAATTGAAACAATTTATAAATTGCCTAGCAGATGTAAACAGCTGCTAAAAGTAAGGAATTTATTATGTTTCCTTTAGCACAATCGAGCTAAATATTAGCTTGTTTGCTATCTAAATAATTTTGAAGAATAATTATAGCAGATACAACATCAACAACTTTAGCTCTTTTTTTTCTTGTTAAAGAGCTTTGCATTAAAGTTCTTTCTGCTTGGACAGTTGTAAGTCGTTCATCCCATAGCTTAATGGGAACACTAGTGACCTTGTTTAGCTCTTCAACGAAATGGTTGACTTCGTCAGCAAGCAATCCTTGTTTGCCACTTAGGAGCAAAGGTAAGCCAACGACAATCTCTTCAATTTCATAATCGTTTTTTAGAGCATGATCTTTTAAAAAAATGTAGAGTTTCTCGACCGTTTTTTCTGTTTTTTTTTCACTAGCAAATACAATTAGAGGCATTGCTATCAATTTGGTTGGATCTGAATAGGAAAGGCCGATTCTCATCATTCCATAATCAATGCCAATAATTCGCGATTGTTTAGCCATTATTTTTTCCTTTCTCAGCAATGACTGCTTTGATAAAGCCTCTAAACAAGGGATGGGGGTCATTTGGTTTAGATTTGAATTCTGGGTGAAATTGTACTCCGACCATCCAGGGGTGATTATGCACTTCAGCAATTTCGCAGAGATTTCCTCCCTCTAAAGCTCCCGCAATAATAAAACCTGCCTTTTCTAAAATGTCTGTAAATTTATTGTTAAATTCATAGCGATGGCGGTGGCGCTCGGAAATACTTTCTGACTGATAAGCCTTATGTGCATGGGTATGAGCCTTAAGTTTGCACCGATAAGCCCCAAGGCGCATTGTACCACCAAGTTCTTTAACATCTTTTTGTTCGCTAAGAAGAGCGATTACAGGATTTTTGGTATAAGGATCTATTTCCGTTGAGTTGGCATCTTCAATTTTTGCGACGTTTCTAGCAAATTCGACAGCCATTACTTGCATTCCTAGGCAAATCCCGAAGTAGGGGATTTTTTTTTCGCGGCAATGTTGAGCTGTCAAAATTTTTCCCATCCATCCTCTTTCTCCAAATCCACCAGGCACAAGGTATCCGTCGCATCCTTCTAGGGCCTCTTCTATAGACTTTGAGCCAACAATCTTGTCTGCTTCAATGCGCTTGATCTTTAATGAATATCCAGCGTCTATTGCCCCATGTTGCAATGCTTCCAGAACGGATTTATAGGCATCTTGATGCTGAACATATTTCCCGACAATTCCAACCGTTATACTTCCTTTTGGATTTTTGATTGTCTCAATGATTTTTTCCCAATCTGCAAGATTAGCCACATGCTTTGGCTTTAGTCCAAGAAGCTCACAAATCATGCGATCAGCACCCTCTTGATAGAGTGCAATCGGAACTTCGTAAATACTATGCTCTACATCCACTTCTTCAAAAACAGCTTCTTTCGGGACATTACAAAATTGACTGATCTTTTCCTTTACTTCTTCGTCTAATGATTTTTCAGTACGGCAGATAAGGATATCAGGAAATAGGCCAATGCTTCTAAGCATTTGTACAGAGTGTTGGGTGGGTTTTGTTTTGACCTCTCCGGCTGCTTTTAAAAAAGGAACATAGGTTAAGTGGATATTGATTGAGGAATCTTTTTGTTCATTGCGAAATTGACGAATGGCTTCAAGAAATGGTAGCGACTCAATATCACCTGCAGTTCCACCAATTTCTACTACAACAACATCAATTCCTGCCTCTTGCTTAGCACAATCTAGTATTCTTTTTTTAATTTCATCAGTAATATGGGGGATCACCTGTACTGTTTTGCCTAAATAGTCGCCATGCCTCTCTGATCGAATGACTGTATTGTAAATTTGCCCAGATGTTGCATTTGAAGATCTGGAAAGAGGGGAGTTGGTATAACGAAAATAATGTCCTAAATCCAAGTCTGTCTCAGCACCATCATCTGTTACATAAACTTCACCATGTTGGTAAGGACTCATCGTTCCGGGATCAACATTTAAATAGGGATCCAACTTTAACATCGCGACTTTTAATCCTTTTCTTTCAAGGAGTAGGCCAACTGCAGCACACGTTAAACCTTTACCAAGAGAGGAACAAACGCCGCCTGTTACGAAGATGAATTTTGTTTGCATAAGTGGTGCTCAACTTTTTTAATGTCTTCAGGATAATTAACTTCTAAGGTTGTAGATTCTACAACTGTCACTTTGATTTTATAGCCCCAATCTAAAATTTTTAACTGTTCGAGGTTTTCTGCTTCTTGAAGGGGACTAGAGGGTAAAGAACAATAGATTTCTAGAAATTCTTTGCGATAAGCATAAATTCCTACATGCTTATAATAGACTGTATTCGCTTGGAATTTTTTTGTGAGCCCAGAGGGGACTAAAGCTCTTGAAAAGTACAGGGCATCATTAGCTTGGTTCTTTACACATTTGACGATGGCCGGATTTTCTGTCTCGTTAGGATCTCTAATTATAGCAATAGGGGTTGCTACAACTGCAGTTGTGTCATCAGATAAGCATTTTAAAAGCTGCTGAATAATTGAAGGATCCAAACATGGCTCATCGCCTTGTATGTTAACCACAATATCCACATTTGCGAATCTTTTTTCTTTGCTAACCACTTCCTGGATTCGATCTGTTCCTGTCGCGCAGTTTAGCGAAGTCATCACGACCTCTGCACCAAATGATCGTGCGTGTTCGTAGATACGTGAATCATCTGTTGCTATTATCAGGGTGTCTAATTCTTGAATCTGTTTTGCATTTTCATAAGTACGTTGGATTAAGGATTTGCCGCTAATTTCAAAAAGTGGCTTTCCAGGAAATCGAGTGCTTGCATAACGTGCTGGAATAATCCCGATTGCTTTCATGCTGGCTCATAGTTGGTTTTATGCCAAGAATAGTACTCTTTTTAGTGTTTTCTTTCAAACTCTAGTTGTCTTAAATAAAATGATAAAAAAAGCGGATGCTCTCCTTAGATCTGATTGCCTTTTAACGATTGCTGGCCTAAAATTAATTTATGTTTTTTATTGTATATAATTTTTTTCTTGCCATTTTGTTTTTACTGTTTCTCCCTAAAATGCTTTATCAATGCATCTTTTTAGGGAAGTACCGCAAAAGCTTTTGGGGACGTTTAGGAAGGGGATTTGACTTAATTTCAAGGCAAAACAAGAAACTTATTTGGATCCACGCCCCATCACTTGGTGAGACAAAAGCAGTAATTGCCTTAGCTTCAATCATTAAAAATCACTCTACGCAATCTTATCTATTGATTACCTCCACGACTGAGACAGGTCATGAAGAGGCTAAAAAAAGTATTCCCTTTGCCGACAGCTATCTTTACTTACCTTTTGATTTCAGCTGGATTGTTCGGCCTATTATTCGCCGTTTAAAACCAGATTTAGTCCTCTTATGCGAGTCTGACTTTTGGTATAATTTTTTAGATGAAGCAAAAAGGATTGGAACAAATGTCGTCCTTGTTAATGGAAAGCTCTCTTTAAAATCCCTTAACCGGTATCTAAAGTTCCCTCTGATAGCTGAAAGATTATTTTCGAAAGTCGATGTTTTTTGTGTCCAAAGTAATCGCTACGCGGAGCGCTTTAAAAAACTTGGAATTGCCTCTGATAAAATCGCTGTAACGGGGAACATCAAGTTGGACACCCCTTCCTCATATTTACCAGAACAAGAAATATTAAGGTGGAAAGAACGCTTAAAGATTGAAAAAGAGAGCCTGATTGTTGTTGCTGGATCAACACACGATCCAGAAGAGAAGCTTCTCCTGAATGCTTTTTCGTCTCTTTGGCAAATGTTCCCCAATGTAAAGCTATTTCTCGTTCCAAGACATCCTGAAAGATTTAATGAAGTTGCTTCCCTATTAAAAAACGCTCAAATTCCCTTTGTCAGACTAAGTCATATCAATCAATGCAAGGGCCATGAAAAAGTTATTTTTTTTGATAGCGTAGGAATTTTAAAATTGTGTTACCAGATTGGGGATATTGCGATTGTAGGAGGGAGTTTCACTGATAAAGTGGGGGGACACAACATTTTGGAACCCTGCTATTACAGCAAACCAGTCATCTATGGACCGTACATGCATTCACAATTGGATTTAGTGGACGCAATGAGAGAGTTTAAAACGGGCATACAGGCAGATTCTAAAGAAATTAGACGAGTATTAACTGAATTGTTAGCTTCTTCGGATAAGAGAATACAAATAGGTTCATCTGGATTAGAACTTATAAATGCCATGCAGGGTGCTTCTGAGCGCACTTTTCAAACAATTTGCAATTATTTTATCTTTTAGGATTGCATTTAAAAGATGCTCTGGTGTAAGATTTAGCCATTGTCAAGCAAGTGACGCGGGGTGGAGCAGGGGTTAGCTCGTTGGGCTCATAACCCAAAGGTCGGAGGTTCGAATCCTTCCCCCGCTATTTTATAGCGGTATAGCTCAGTCGGTAGAGCAGCGGAATCATAATCCGCATGTCGTCGGTTCAAGTCCGGCTGCCGCTACATCGTGTTCTATTAGAGACATACTAGAAAAGCACATCATTTTCCCTGTTCTATCAGCTATCTTATTACACAAGCCTTTAATCAATTTTATATATCCTTCCTAGATCAACAGACTGAAATTTAGTGATTTCATTTATTCTACAATCCCACTATTGAACGTTTTATCAATTATCTAAAGCGAAAAGAGAATTTCTGATGAATTTTGTAAGTTTTTAAGGCTTAAAGCAGCCAGGGGGTTTTAATTAGAAATACTTGATAAAAAATTTCATACGTGGTCATCTCCTTTGATAGCTTATATCAAAGGAAGCAA